>JBGTRP010000984.1:0-2721 GCA_041940685.1 Acanthopleuribacteraceae bacterium | reverse complement strand
ATCGGTTCGCCTCCGGGTTATGTTGGTTACGAAGAAGGCGGTCAGCTCACCGAAGCCGTTCGTCGTCGTCCTTACTCCGTTGTTCTTTTTGACGAGGTCGAGAAAGCTCATCCTGATCTCTTCAACATCCTGCTCCAGGTCATGGACCACGCCACTTTAACCGACCACAACGGCAAAAAAGCCGATTTCCGGAACGCGGTCATCATCATGACCAGCAACGCGGGCGCCCAGGAACTGGCGGCAGGCGGCATCGGTTTCGGCAACCAGCATGCCGCGAAGTCCAAGGGAAGACAGGCCATCAAAAAAATGTTTCGGCCCGAGTTCCTCAACCGCCTGGACGGGCTCATCCATTTCGATTCTCTTTCGCCGGAAACCATGGAAAAAATTGTGGATAAGTTCGTCACCGAGTTGGACCACCAGTTAATGGACCAGAAGGCGCAATTGACGCTGACGCCCGCGGCCCGCTCTTATTTCGCGCAAAAAGGCTTTTCCGATGTGTACGGAGCGCGACCGCTGGCCCGGCTTATCGAAAAAGAACTCAAGCAGAAATTGGCTCACGAACTCTTGTTCGGCGACCTAAAGAACGGCGGCGCCATCGAAGTTGATGTAATTGACGGACAAATTCAGCCGCGCTACCAGGCACGCCAGACGCCCGCTCCCAAGCCAAAGGCGAAGCGGGAGAAAAAGCCCGGGAAAAAGGTGAAAAAAACCAAGCCGGCCCAAGCGAAAGCCAAGAAACCCGCTGCCGCGAAAGGCCCAAAAACCAAGCGCAAAAAAGCGGGGAAACCCAAGAGCAAGAGCTAGGCCGCAAAATGCCATTTTTTGCGCCGGCCGGCCCGGCCGCCCAATAACCGGTTCCTCCTCCGTCACGAAGCATTTTTATTGGGCGGCCGCAAACCCATCACTAGGGTCCAACCTTATTGCCGATTCATTTTTCGGATTTCGGTTTATCTTTGGTAGTTTTCTTGGGCTTGGATTTGGTAGTTTTTGTGGTCTTGGCGGTTTTGCCGGTCGCGGCTTTTGCTCGCGGCTTGCGAGTGGTTTTCTTTTTTTGCGCGACTTTGGCCTTGGCGGGAGCGCTTTTTGCTTTTGCCTCAGAAACCGAAGTCTCTGGCGGAGGCGGGGGAATTTCCTCAGGCACCTCTGCTTTTTTCGATTCGGTATCCGGTCCGGCCGCTTCCTGTTGATCGCCATCCAAGCTTATTTCCCGCTCGAGCACCTCAATTCGGTTCTCGCGGTCCATAATCTCGCCCTCGTATTTGGTAAGTTCGTCAAAAAATTCCCGCAGGGAGTTTTTGTAACTCTCTTCTTCCAGGGTGCCTGATTTGAGGGATTCAAATACGAACCGGCCCAGATCCTTGTACTTCACATTAATGCGATGCTTGATGGAGGCGATCTCTACTCGTAAGGTATTAATTTTCCAATGCTTCTCGGCTTTGCGGGAAACCTTGACGGAGATATCCTTGGTGAATTCCCACATTCGGTCGATCAGGGGCTTTTCCTGCTCCTTCATGATTGCAACCTCCAGTAACTTGTTGGGTCAATAACCCGTATTATACCCTCCCCATGCCGGAATCCCACTTGGATACCACAACCACGGCAAATATTTGCATTTGCGGGTGTCCGAGTGAAAGGAAGCCAGGGCCTACAGAACTCCAGACAGAACGTAGAAAGACCCCGCCCGCTCATGGGTGACATGCGCCACGTAGAGCGTCGGGGTCGCCTCTCCCATTCGTTCTAGCCAAGGAAGTAGAAAATGGGTGGCGGCTCGCGAGAGCCTAATTCATTTTCGATTGGGGGGACTGGGGAGTTTTGTTAAACCGTGGTTGCCAAGCGTCTCTTGCGCAGGAAGAAGAGCGCGGCGACCAACAACAGCGCGACCATCGCAATCATGCCATACTCGGTGAGCGTGGGGATTTGGATGGCGGGTTCGTAGTAGATCGTGCCGTTCCACTGGCGGGGGAAGAAGATGGAGGTGAAAGGAGGGCGTCCCTGGCCGGAGTTGGTGGTGATGCTCAAATCCGCGTTGGAGAAGATATTGGGTCCGCCATTGGTATAGCGAAGAGAGGTGGCTCCACGGTTGCCGCCGTCATCGGTGCCGTCTCCATCATCGCCGCTACGCGTGTAGGAGGCCATATCCACGTAGATGCCGTAGACCTGACCAGGATCCAAGGTCAAACCACCAACATCGACAAACGAGGGCTGATCCTGGCCCGCGCTGACAACATTGTTGTCGGTGCCCAGCAGCGTCCACGCCGCCATATTGTTCTCAAAACCAACCGCCGTTCCCAATTTATAGTAAATGGAAACGGATTCTACAGCGCCCGCGTTGGTCATGTTCACGTCCCAACCGGTAATGTTGATCAGACTGGTAGAGACAATGTCGAAAGTGTTCCCCCTGAACTGGTTATCCGAGGCGAACAGCGTCGTCAAGGATTGGGAAAACCCAAGGCTCGAAAAACAACCAATCATCAAGAAAAGAGTAATTTGACTGACTTTAGCGGCAGAAGAGGTCACTCGCAAATAGCGACCTACAAGAGTCCATTTGAAGACAGAAGAAACTCACGACTTAACAGGACCGGAACAACAGAGCATAGTGCAGGTAGATCAAGTAGGTAGGCGGCGAGAAGACATGACGCCGTAAGTTAGAGGACTGCTTCATCTGGGAAAAAGGGCGCCTTTGCCGGCCATAAGTAGTCTGTAACAAGTGGAAGGACCAAC
>JBGTRP010000983.1:0-2721 GCA_041940685.1 Acanthopleuribacteraceae bacterium | reverse complement strand
CCAGAGAGTGGGTTGTAAATGGCGTATGGTCCATGAAGGCGTATTTGGTGGTGAACATTTTGCAGTTCCAGTTAGGCGCCTCTTCTCTATCTCGTGACGAGCGTATGGACCCTTGGGTTGAGGATCTCGCGGCGGGGGAAATCGAAAACTTCCAGACCATCGGCGTCCAGCGCCCAGGCATGGCTTTTTACTTCGTCAATCGCGAAGGCCAACAGCAAGGTTCCCGGCTCTGAGATCAAGGCGCGAATCTGAGCGGGATCGAGGCGGTTTTCCCACTCGGGCACCGCCCGTTCCACCTCACGAACCTTTGATTCCAGCGAGGCCAGCATTTGGCTGGATTCCTGTTGCGTGGCTTGGAGCCGGGACTCTCCATTTTCTATTCGAAGGCTCAAGTCATGAACCTCAATTTTCTTTCGCCAATAATCGTTGAAAAGGCTCAGGCTCGGTGTTCTGCCCGCGTTGACCCCGCCTTGATTCACCACCTCGAGTAGGGTTCGAGCCCGGGAGCCATCCAGCACGGCGAGCGCTTCGATCCCCTTGTTTTCTTCGAGCATCCAACGAATTTTTAATTCAAATATGTACTGTCTGAAACCGAGGTAGGCGCCGCGAAAGTCTGGGTCCAGCAAACGGCCGCGGATGCTTTCAAAAATATCCAGGGCCTGGTCCAGCAGGGCCAGGCTGTCTTTCTCGCCCAAATGACGTTTGACGATGGCCTGATGGAAAAAAGTCTGAGCGAGGATTTCCGGTGACCCCTTACGGCTAAGCGCCTCGGCCCGATTTAGCCGGGAGCAAGCCATGCCTAGCCATTCCGGTTCCTCTTCGCTAGCATATTTGCGCAAATAGGCAACGCCGAGGTTGTAATGAATCTTACTCTCAATTTCACGATGATCCAAAGCCAGGGCCCGCAGGAGAAAGGCAATTGCCAGGTCGGGATCATGATCCGAATACCTTTGGTCCAAATAAAGCTCGGCCAAGCTGTTGCAGGCAGAGGCCCGGCTCCTGGGTTCTCTCGTCTCGGTCCAGTGAAGTAAATCTTGGTACCAGGCCTTTGCTTCATCATAGTTTCCCAGCGCCAGCTCCAGATCCCCGATATTCTGCATGTTCGCAAACATCTTGTTGGAACCCTCTCTGCCCATTTCCAGCGCGAGCATATAGGATTCAATTTGCAGGCCGCGGGCGAGCGTCAACTCACCCAGACGCCGGTGGCAAAGGCTGATGTTATTGAGTGTGCTGCTTTGAGATGCGGCGTTGCCAATTTTTTGGGCGATAGCCAACCCTTCCTGAAGGTAGGCCAAGGCGACCTGGTACTCCTTTTTCCGGATGTAGGCGAGGCCGATATGGTTGAGAGCCTTGCTGATTTCAGCGTCGAAGTATCCTGAGTGTTGCGCCCATCGGATATGCTCGATTACTTTGGGCGGGGGTTTCTCGTCCGCGCGGAGACTTTCGAGATAGCGAGGCGACCGCAAGTCAAGCAGGAAGAACAAGGTGCGGTAGTGAAACATCATTGCCGGCATCAGATAAGAGCGGTCACTCAAGCTCAACTCTTGGTAACAGCGCCCAATTTCAGCAAGGGCGGTAGCCTCCCGCATCCGATCGCCCCGCTCTCTAAAAACGGTCAAAGATTCCTCATGGTACTCCAGGGACTGGCGAAATTCTCTTAAATCAAAATAAATGCGGCCGATCCGATGCAAAACCTCCGCATGCAGATCCTCATGGCCCAAGGCCTCAAATGTGCCGGTGAGAGACAACAGGATCTGAAGCGCCTGGCGGTTTTGACGGCCGATGAGCCCGTAACCCTCAAGGTAGCGCCGAACGCCATCCGCGTATTCCCGATCCCCGGCCTGGATGGGGCGGTATTCAGGAACGGAGAGCAGGTAATACCCCTTGTTTCTGGCGTCGTATGCCCGCACCCCGATATCGAAACAGGTAGCCCGATCCGCCACCAGGGGAATGAATTCGAAGCCGATTTTTCCCAAGGGGCGATCCACGGATATTTGAGTATCGCCATGATTGGCGGAGACATCGATCACGAGATCCACACCGCACTGCTCTACCTGTATGACCGCATATTCTCCCGCTTTCATGCACCAGTGAAATGGATGGGGGTGGGTGGGTTCCAGGTAGTTTTCCACGCCGCCCGGGGGAATGTCTTCCGACTTTTGTCTTCCGCAACTCGATAAACAAACCAAGAGAAGAAAGCTGAAAAGCCAATATTGAGTCATACCCTGTAGTATTGCACACTCCGATTCGAGACCGTTTTAGACGGAAGGTAGGGGAACTGGCCGCGGGACGCGCACGTGGATAATCTCGTACTGAAACCCGCTGCCGAGCGAACGTGGATCAAGCCGCGGCGCTCTTCAAAAAGAGGGTCAGGTCCCGGCGCCGAAAGACGACGGAACCCCGAGAGGCCTCAAGCGCCCTTTGGCGGTGGTTCCTCATTGGTTCCCGATGTGCTGCCCGAACCGCCCTCGCCGCCGCCGGCGGGTTGGTAGACGCCCTCCAAGCGAACGATTTTTTGACCGGTTTCCGACCTGCCCAGCAGGATTCGAGATTGGAAATTCACCCCTTTTTTCTCATTGCAACCCTCGAGAAAAAGGTAGCCATCCTGTTCTCCCTTGGGCAAGTGGTATCTGCCGGAGCCGTTCTGATCAAGAGCGGGGACGGTCTCGTTGACCAGGTCGTAACAGACCTCGTGGTTGTGGGCGTCGGGCGAACGGTAGA
>JBGTRP010000982.1:0-2728 GCA_041940685.1 Acanthopleuribacteraceae bacterium | reverse complement strand
CAAAGAGCGCCGTTCTACGGATGATATCAAAGTAAAAGGGGAAGGCCGTGCATTCTATTCTTCCGAAGAGGTGATCATTGCCTACAACGAAGGAAAACTGGATCTGCACGCCCCGATCAAGGTGCGGGTAAGAACCGAAGATAAGGAAGGCAACTGGATCATGAAGCGGGTGGATACTACCTGCGGCCGGGTGATCTTCAATGAGGTAATTCCGGAAGGAGTACCTTTTATCAACCAGCTGTTGACCAAGAAAAACCTGAAAAAGGTGATCGGTGGAGTGATCGAACGCACCAGCTTTGCGGTTGCCGCCACCAGGGAGCGGCGTTTTGATCGTCGGGCGGCGTCCAACGCGCCCACAAGGCGCGCGGCGCGTTGCCGAACATGGCGCCGCCGTCCAGTTTCTGCCGATTTCCCATAAGGCTAGAGAATTTCACTTGCGCTCCCTACAAGATGTAATTTTTGAGGTCGGTTTCCTTGATCATGTCGCGAAGCTGTTTTTCCACGTAGGCCTTATCGACCAGGAAGGATTGCCCATCTCTTTCGGAAGCGTCGAAAAACAGCTCGTCCATCACCTGCTCCATCACCGCGTGCAGGCGCCGGGCGCCGATATTGTCCTGGGTTTCATTGGCCAAAAAGGCCAACCGCGCCACGGTGCGGATCGCCGCGTCATCAAAATCGAGAGTCACATTTTCGGTTTCCATCAAGGCCTTGTTCTGCTTGATGAGCGAGTTCTGCGGCTCCACGAGGATGCGGTAGAAGTCCTCTTCGGTCAGAGTTTCCAATTCGACCTGGATGGGAAGCCGGCCCTGCAACTCGGGCAACAGATCCGAGGGTTTGGAGCTGTGAAAGGCGCCGGCCGCGATGAAAAGGATATGATCGGTATTGACCATGCCGTATTTGGTGTTGACGGTACAGCCCTCGATGAGCGGCAACAGGTCGCGCTGGACCCCGCCCCGACTGACGTCCGGCCCCCCTCCCTGGCGCTCGGGGCCGGCAATCTTGTCGATTTCGTCCAGGAACACGATGCCTGAATTGGCCACACGCTCCAAGGCGACCTTGACAACCTGGTCCATGTCGATGAGCTTTTGCTCCTCCTCATTTTGTACATGGTCCAATGCATCCTTGATGTTGAACTGTTTGCGCTTGGTTCGGCCCTGGCCGAAGAGGTTGGGGAGCATATCGCGAATCTGAAAGCCAATCTCCTCCATGCCCGAACCGCTTAACACCGAGATATTGGGTTTGCTGGATTCGGGGACGTCGAGCTCGATTTTCTGATCGTCCAACTTACCCTCGACCAAATCTTCCCGCAGCCGTTCGTGGTGTTTCTTGTGGCGGGCCTCGATGGCCTCGCGATCCTCATCGGTGAGATTGCCCGCAGGTTTAATAGGCGCGTGGTATACGTCCAACACGCGGTCTACCGCGATTTGGCGCGCCTTGGAGCGCACCATCACTGCCTGTTCTTCCTTCACCATGTTAACCGAGATTTCCATCAGATCGCGGATCATGGATTCCACATCCCGGCCCACGTAGCCGACCTCGGTGAATTTGCTGGCCTCCACCTTGATAAAGGGCGAATGCGCCAATTTGGCGAGTCGACGCGAAATCTCGGTTTTGCCCACTCCGGTAGAGCCGATCATCAATATGTTCTTTGGGAGGATCTCGTCCTTGAGGTCGGAGGTCACCATCTGACGGCGCCTGCGGTTGCGCAAAGCTATGGCGCAAGCTCTTTTTGCCTTGTCTTGACCAATGATATAGCGATCGAGCTGGGCCACGATTTCCTTGGGCGTCAGGTTGGGAAGCACCTTGGTTAGGTTCAGCATTTCGTCGTTCATTCCCCGATTGCCTCCACCGTGATATGGTCGTTGGTATAAATGCAGATTTCCGCGGCGATGCGCATGGCCTCTTCCGCCAGCTCGCGGGCATTTTTATCCGTGTGTTTGGCGAGCGCCTTGGCCGCGGCATAGGCATAGGAACCCCCGGAGCCGATGGCCACGATCCCCTCGTCGGGCTCGATCAGGTCTCCATTGCCGCTGACCACGAATAGGTGGTCCCGATCGGCAACGACCAGCATCGCTTCCAATTGGCGCAGCATTCGGTCGGTGCGCCAATCCTTGGCCAGTTCCACCACCGATCGCAGCAACTGCCCCTTGTAACGCTCCAACTTGGACTCAAACCGCGAGAAAAGCGTAAATGCGTCCGCGGCGGAGCCCGCGAAACCCGCGAGGATGGCCCCCTCGTAGAGGCGCCTCACCTTCTTGGCGGTGTGCTTCATTACTACCTCGCCAAGACTCACCTGTCCGTCGCCAGCGATCGCTACCTGACCTTTTTTCCGAACCGCGATTACAGTTGTCGCCTTCACCGGCTCCATGCCAAGCTCCCTCACATTGCAAAATTGCATGTCCCGTCAAACAGGGACAGCACGCCGGGCTTTCGGGTTGAAGGCCGGGCCTTTGTCTACGTCCTTGGGCGGAAGGATGTTTCGCGAAGCTTTGCCCCATTCACCTTCCATTGGTTCTTTCAGGGCTTCTCCAACCGGGAAGGGCGCAACCGGGTTTACACCAAGCGCGACCGCACCCGCCTCAAGCTGGCCCTGCGGGGCAAGCGCCTGGGCCTGTCCCTGGCCGAGATCCGGGACCTGATCGACATGTACGACGTGGCCCGGGACGAGACCGACCAGCTGACCCGCCTGCTCGACGTGCTGTCGGAACGGCGGGCCGCCCTGGAGCAG
>JBGTRP010000981.1:0-2738 GCA_041940685.1 Acanthopleuribacteraceae bacterium | reverse complement strand
TGCCATGACCGTGTATCACGCGAACGAGCGGCGAGCCCTTACGCAGCGCGGCGTCCACGGTTCGCTCTAGCTCCAGCAACGCATCTTCGACTCGAAAACCCAAAAGCCGTAACTCGAACGGCGCCTCTTCCCCCCCGTCCTCCACGTATTCGGTGACCCTGGGGGAGGCTTCTCCCGCGGGTTCCTCGCGGAGATGCCAGACATCCTCCAGGGGCACGGTCATCGTCTTTCCCTTGCAATCCACCCGCGCCTGCTTGCGGTCGACGGACTCCAGCCGCCCCTCCATGCCCCAAACCTTCAGATGCACCCGGTCCCCGGAGCGCCATAATTCAGGGGGTTTTCCCGAGAGCGGCAGATCCACCCGCGCGAGCTTTTGCGGTCCTGCCAATGGCTCCAGCAGTTCCCGTTTCACCGCGGAGAAACGGCCCGGACCACTGCGCGTCCGCTTTTGTTCCCGAACCTCCTTGAGCACGGCGCGCAACTCCCGCTCCGCCCGGTTGACCTCTTTTTCCACCCGCGCCCGGGCTCGCGCGCGCAGCTCTTCACGCTGCATTTTGAGGGATTCCGCCTCCTCTTTGGCCTCCTGGATGCGGCGATGCAGGCGCAACTCGTCGCGGCGATGTTTGTTCTTCTGTTTTTGCAACGCCTTGTGCTGACTCTGAAGCTTGGCGATGGCCGCCTGGATATCAACCTGGCGATCGTCCAGCAGCTCTGTTGCGCGCTCAAGCAGTGCGGAGGGCAAACCCGTGCTCGCGGCGATCTCCAGCGCATGGGAGCGGCCGGGGACGCCTTGCTGGAATTGGAAGGTCGGTTTCAGGCGCTTGCCGTCAAAGACCATGGAGCCGTTCTCCAAATGGGAATGGTTGAGCGCCAAGGTACACAGCACGCGCTGATGGGTGGTCACGCAAAGATGCGCGGGCTTGGCCACCAGCAGCTCGATCAACGCCTGGCTGAGCGCCGCGCCCTCGCGCGGGTCCGTGCCGCTGCCCAGTTCATCCAAAAGCACCAGGCTCTCGGCTTCGCGCGCATCCAGGATCGCCTTAAGATTGGCCAGGTGCGAGGCAAAGGTAGAGAGGTTGTGACTCAGGGATTGGTGATCGCCGATATCGGCAAAAACATGGCGGTAAAAGGGAACATGGCTGCCCTCGTCCAGGGGAACCGGCAGGCCGCGATTGGCCATGAGCGCAAGGAGACCCGTGGTTTTGAGGGTCACGGTTTTGCCGCCCGTGTTGGCGCCGGAAATGATCACGCCGCGCGTTTTTTGATCCAGCCGCAGGTTGAAGGGCACCATGAAATGTTCGTCTTTTTCTTCGCTTTGGAACACCTCTTGGCGCAGGGCGGCAAAGGCCTGGTCCAGCAGGGGATGGCGCGCCCGTTGCAAGTCGAGCCGCCATACCCGGTTGGGAAGAATATCCACGGACCGGGTTTCCCTCGCGGCCAAGGCCAGGGCCTGCATCATGTCCATGCCCGCCAGCCGGGGACAGATTTCCTGGGCCACCCGGGATTCCGTCAAAACAGCCTCGGTCAGCTCGCGGCGGATGCGCCAGATCTCCTCTTCCATCTCCGCGAGCAGGCGCGTGAGCTGGTTTTGGGCGTCGACGGTTTCGCGCGGTTCGATGTACACGGTATTGCCCGAGGAGCTGTAATCTTGCAGAATTCCGGCCACCCGGCCCTTGAACTCCAACTTGACGGCCAGCACCTTGCGCTGGTTGCGCTCAAACACGATGGTTTCATTGAGAAAGGCCGCGTATTTTCGAACCAGGCCATTCAGGGCCTGGTCCAATTGACGGTCGGTCCGGACCCAGCGCCGCACCAGCCGTTGGTGGAGGGACGAGACATCCTCACGCCAATCGCCATTGGCCTCGAAAAGAGACGCCAGCCGGTCCTTGAGCGCAACGAGCTGGGAATCCGCCCGCTCCGAACGATGGGCGAAAGCCAGCGAATCGTCGCAAACCAACCCGCACCAGAACGCGATGACATCGCGAAGCTCGCGCAAGGCCTCGGCGTCGAAGGGATCCAGCGGCATGTCCCGCTGGAAGCTCTTGGGCGCGGGAATCTCGGGGAAGCTGAGCGGGCGTTGATTCTTCAACCAGCGTCGCCACTCGGCCAATTCCTCGTAATGAGAGGTTTGCGAATCCGGGTCCAATCCCTTCAGGGACAGAACCCGCGCCTTTCCCTCGCGGGTTCGCGCCCGCACCGCGAACAGGCGCTGAACGGTCGCCAACTCGAGATTCTCCTCGGTCTGTTGATTGAGATCGGGCGCGCGGCTCACCAAGCTTCCCTCGCTTCTCCGCCTATGGCGCCGTTGCATCCTTCCCCGGCCGGGATCAGGGTCGGCGCCGCGGCGGTCAGATCAACTGGTTTATCCATTCGAACAGGCGGTCGCGCATCTTTTGGAAGGCCTCCCGCTTGCCCTCGCTGACCAGCACATTCACCTGCTTGTGGCCCTGCCGGTTCTTGAACTGAATGAACCCCAGCTTGTTGAGCTTTTGCAGGGCATTGGAAAAGGTTACATGGTTTACGGATTCCATCCGCCGCAGGGTGCCCACGGCGTAAAACAGCCTTGCCTTGATCATGCATTGTTTCAAGAGCAGCTTCTTGTCGATTTCGGTTGCCGAGGGTTGGCCGAGCGTCACCTCGGCCACCACGAAATAGGACTCCAACAGGTTCAGCAACTGAAACGCGTTGATCATTACCAGATCGCGGCCGATCTTGTACTCGCCGAAGCGGACCCTGCT
>JBGTRP010000980.1:0-2741 GCA_041940685.1 Acanthopleuribacteraceae bacterium | reverse complement strand
GTCGGTCTCGGGGTCGCCGTCGAAGAACGGCACCGGGCCGCGCACGCCGCCGGCGGAGGGCATCTCGTTCGTCACGTCGTCAGGCAACAGGTGACGGATATGGACAAAGTCCACCTCTGGCCGCCGCAGCAATTCGTATAACGCGGTGACCCTGCTCAGCGGCCCGCCAGGAAATTCTTCTGCCATGTCCCCCGCGGTTGTCTGCCGCGGACCGACCCGGATGCCCTCCAGCTGGCGGCGTAATCGGTCAATGCCGTCTCGTTTGGCGCAGTAGCCGAGCCAGCGCGCCTCATCCAGCGACATCATGGTGGCGTGTTCGCGATAAAGAGCGACAATCCTTCCCGCGAGCTCGGCGGGTTTGTCGATTTGGGGAGCTCTACAAAGGTCGAACAGCGCGGCCATGGCGCCGTTTGAGGGCGCCCGCTCGGGCAGGGCAATGGCGCCCTCCAGCACCCATCGCAGCACGCGCCGTTCGCCAGCTTGGCCCAAACCCAGGGATTGCAAGCGCTCCAAGGCAGCCGGGGCGACCCAGCCCGGCCGCATCAGCTCCGGCGCGAGGCGCAGGTCCTCGGAGGAAAGCCCTTTCGGCAGGGGCGTCCCGGAGCGCAGGCTCATTTCCAGGCACCAAGGCAAGAGAGCGGAGCGTTGCGCGGATTCGGGCTTCTTGAAAACCAGCCGCGGTCCGTAGGGCTTCAACAGTTCGCGGATACCATCCACCAGCCGGGGCTTCTCCCACACCCGCTCGCACAAGAGGTCCAACACTTTGGCGGGATCCGCCTCCTGAATGAGGTCCAACCCGGCCAGGTGCTGATCGAAAAGTCCGATGTCCTCGATTGCTGGGAAAGGCGCTTGCTCTTCCAAATATGCAAGGGTTTGCTCATGAGCTTCAAGGCCCTGTTCCTGCCACTGGCGCACCCGTTCACGCACCTTCTCGGATTGAAAAAAGCGCTCGACCTCCGCCTCGATTTCCTCGCGGAGCGCTTCCAAGCGTTGGACGTTCTTCTCGGTTGGGGCGGCCTTGCCATCGAATCCACACAGGCATTGCGGCTGAAAATCCAGGTTGGACAATCCCCCGCAAACCTGTTGGCCGGCACGGCTTTTCAAGGCTTCAAGCTCGGCAAGCTGATCGCCCAAACCGAGATGGCGGCTTTTGGCCACGGCAGGCGGCGCGTAACGCCAAATGCTTTTCCGCTTGAGCCCGCGCCACCAATCATCATGACTTTTGCGGTACCATTCGCGGTAGTCGCGGTACAGGGTTTTGGCGGTTTCGATCCAGGCTTCCAGGGCGTCCGGTTCGCTCAGACCCGGCGGCTCTTCCAGGTGTTCGACGGCCGGTCCGAAGCGGGTATTGGCGGGATCGGCAAAAACAGGGTGGCCATAGAGGTGGCGGAGCCGGCGCGTCTCCGCGATGAGGCTCTCCACCTTTTGCGGCAACGCGGAAAGCTCCCGGTCGGTTTGCAGGAACCGACGCGCCGAGCCGATTTCGAACAGGAAGAGCTGCACGCCCTGCACCTCGTTCTCCCCTTTTTCCAGGGCGGCCCAGGCCTGAATATGGCGCTCCAGCTTCTCGGCCAGGTCGCCGGTATCGCCGAACTCGCGCAGGCGCGCCAGAAACATGCTCAATCGGTCGCGCTGCTTCTGACCGAAGGTTTTCAGAAGCTTGGCGCTTCGTCTTTGCGCCAGCACATTGGCATGCGGGCTCATGGGGATTTTAAAGGCCTCGCAGAGGATTTGAAGATCTTTCAATTGGTTCAGGTTCAGGGCTCGTCCGCGGACGATGCGGTCGAATTGCCTGGGGGTGGGCAGGGTTTCGTAAAGGTCGCGGTAAGAATTCCTGCCCTTGAGGATCTCGATCTCACCCTGAATCATGAGGACCAGCAACAGCAAATGCACCTGATCGTCCACCAGCCCGTAAATGGGTTCCGCCAATTGTTTGTAGATGCGGCCCGGACTGGGTTGATGGTCAAACAACGGCCGCAGCAATTGCACCAGTTCGTGTTGGTCGAGCTTGGGCGAAAACGCGTAACTTCGTCCGCGCCGCACCATCAACTTCATGGGCACCAGATAGGCTTCCCGGATGAGCTTGACGTATTCCGGGGCATCCTCGGATTCAAGGTCCTGGCTCAAGGCAAACTTCATCAATTCTCGGTAGGCTTCCTTGGGAAGCGGGCCGTGAGAGGGCGCAAAGGTTTCGTATTGGGGAAAGGTTCGCCGCAGTACCCAGATGCCCAATTGGCCCACCCACTCGCGGGTATTGCCCGGCGAGCCCTCGCGCGGCAAGGCCAGGGCCTGGCCAGTGGGGTCCACCAGCCGCGCCCGCTGGTAGGCGGTCTCGATGCCAGCGCGGAACAGCGAGCGCCGCGTATCGATGCGCTCGGCGACCTTGTCCAACAGCGGTTTCGGTAGCGGGCTTTCCCGCAATTGGTCCAGGACCGCCAGTTCCTTGAGCTCGGTGGTCAGGCCGAGGGGTTCGGGAATCAACCGGAAACAGCCGTTTCCCTCGGCGGCCTCACCCCAAGGAATGCCGATTTGGAGCCCGGGTCCGGATTCGAGGCGGGGCTTGCCGCCGCCGAAATATACCTGGAAATCGCGTTGATGAAAGTGCCAGCGCACCCCGTGTTTGGACCACCGATCCCGATCCAGCTCGTCCAGCTCGATCTCGTGAGCACGTCGCCCCCCGACCTGCTCATGGGCCCGATCAACACCGGGCTCGTGGGTGCGATCAAGGTGCGCGGGGGCGA
>JBGTRP010000979.1:0-2746 GCA_041940685.1 Acanthopleuribacteraceae bacterium | reverse complement strand
GAACACCTGGCCAACGGCATCCGCCAATTTTTTCTCAAGAACCGGCGCTTTCCCTTCTCGCTGGAAGAGCTCCAGGAGCAGGAGCCGCGCTCGATCCGCGCGCTCTACGCGGATCCCATGACCGAGGACGGGTCCTGGACACTGGTCTACCTGACGCCCCTCGACCTGAACGGGGTTCAGCAACTGAATTCGGTTGCGCAACGCCTGCTTCAGGGAGAGGTGGATGAGTTGAACTCGGAGAATATCGACGAGCAAGAGCCCGGCCTGAGCGGCGCCTCCGATTCGGTCTTCGATATCAAGGACCGCCAGATTACGGGCATCCGCTCCCAATCCAACGAGGAAGGACTCCTGGTATATCAGGAAAGCCGCATCTATTCCGATTGGCTCTTCAGCGCCCTGCCCAAGCCGCAGGTCGGTCTCGAAGATCTCGCCCGCCAACTGGACCGGGAGGATCCGCCCTGATGTAAGCGCGCTCAACTTCAGAGATTTGGTGCTTTTAGGACCTTCCCCCAATGGAGTACCATTAGGGGATCACCCGTAAACCGAAGACCACTTCAGAGTCGGCGCCGGTCGATTCGGCAAGAGGAGCGATGGCATGATGAAATTTTTCTGGCTCGGTTTGTTGATAGTTTGTCTGGGTATGGGCGGTCCGGCCGCGCGGGAAAGGCCGCGCGCACAAGAAGGCCAGGCCGCGGGAAGCGAAGCGCCCCAGACCGAGGAGACGAGGCCCCAACCGGTGGAAGAGGAGGCGGAAAGCGGCGCCACGCCATCCACACAGCCCCAGGACCCGGCGAGCCCCGGCCAGGAAGAGTCGACCGCGGATCAGATCGAAACCGCGGAGGAAGGAGCCCCTGAGGCGGAAACCGCGGATGACCCGAACGCCCAGGCAGCGGAAGGGCCTGAGACTACCGAATTTCCCGGCGAGCCCGCGGATTTGGCCTCCCACTTGGCGCTTCAGACCCAAATCGCCAATTTCGCCACGGCCAAGCCCATCGTCGATTACAACATCGAGGTGCGGTTGGATACCAAGCAGAAAATGCTGTACGGCAACCAACGGCTGATCTACACCAACCACTCGCCCGATATTATTCCCGACCTCTGGTTCCATCTTTACCTGAACGCCTTCCGCAACAGCCGCTCCACCTACATGATGGAGTTGAGAGAGGGTCATGGAGGCGGCGCGGAAGCCTGGGGCTTCATGCATATTGAAAAGGCCGAGGTCGCCGGGGTGGACCGCACCGACGCCATGGACTACGACCCCTCGCCCGAGGGCGCGCCCGGCGACAGGAGCGTCATGCGCCTACCCCTGTTGGAGCCCCTGTTGCCCGGCGGCTCGGTGGAGGTGAATGTCCAATTCAGGGCCAAGCTGCCGGAGGTGTTCGACCGCACGGGCTACAAACATGACTTCTATCTGGTCGCCCAGTGGTTCCCAAAAATTGGCGTTTGGGAAACCGAGGGCTTCCGCTACGCGGAGAAGCCCGGCTGGAATTGTCACGACTTCCACGCCTACACCGAGTTTTACGCCAATTTCGGCAACTACCGCGTGGAGATCAACCTGCCGGAAAAGTACGTGGTGGGCGCCACCGGAGTCCTGTTGGAAACGCGCGTGGAACAGGATCGCAAAATTCACGTCTTCGAGCAGACTCGGGTCCACGACTTCGCCTTCACCGCCAGCCCGAAGTTCATTCGGGAGGTGCGCAGCTTTCAGCCCGGTGAACATCTCGAGGAGCGTGAAATTGAAGCTTTCATGAAGCGGCATCGCCTCACCCGCGACCAGATCGCCCTGCAACCGGTGGACATGATCCTGTTGATCCAGCCCGACCACCGCGGGCAGAGCGACCGCCATTTCGCGGCACTGGCCAATGCCATCAAGTACTTCGGACTTTGGTACGGCGCCTATCCCTACCCAACGATCACCATGGTCGATCCGGGCTTCAACGCGCGGGCGGCCGGCGGCATGGAGTACCCCAATCTCATCACCATCGGCACACGCTGGCTGATGCCCGAGGCGGATTTGGCCCTGGAAGACCTCATCATCCACGAGTTCGGGCATCAATACTGGTACGGCATGGTGGCCAATAACGAGTTCGAGGAGGCCTGGCTGGACGAGGGGCTCAACTCCTATTCCACCAGTCAGGTTCTCGATCATGTGTATGGCAGTTCCTGGGATTATGAGACGATTTTCAAGACCCGGGTTTCTTTTGAAAAGATGTTGGGCATGGAGAAGCTGCCACACTGGCTGCGGGAACGAAAGCGCATGTTGGGCGAGCCCCACGGCTGGCTGGGAAACAGGACTCCGAAGCTAGAAAACGTGAAGCTGGGGGCCTGATTCTTGAATCGACGGCCGGAGATCACGACGGAGCGGCTCATGTCCGTCTGCCCGCTGGGGCCGCCGAGGGAGGGGGGGCTCACGACGGTCACGACGAAGTCGTCGTCGCCGTCGAAGTTGACGTCGCCGAGCGTGGCGATCGCGCCGCCGAGGAACGTGTAGGGGAGGGTGGCGCTGTGGATCAGCGCGCCCGTCGCGCCGCTGCGCAACTCGACCACCGCCAGGCCGCAGCCCGTGCACGAGCGGGGCTGGGACGGGTCGAGGACGTAGTTCTGCGGGCCGACGGTCACGATGTCGCGGACGCCGTCGTTGTCGAGGTCCCCAATGCTGTCGAGGGCCGTGGCGGACGATGTGAATCTGTATTCGGGCGTGCCGAGGGGCGTGCCGAACTGGGCCGCGGCGTTCGGCGCGACGGCC
>JBGTRP010000978.1:0-2753 GCA_041940685.1 Acanthopleuribacteraceae bacterium | reverse complement strand
TCCCCCGCATACCGTCCCAAGGCATTCGGGCTAGTCGCTGGCAGGAAGCTTCAAGCTGGTTGCTGAAGCAGCGCCTAACCTATCATGAATTCTCCAAAACCGACAAACGAGACGGACCGCTCCCGGCCGGGCGCGGTTTGACAGGTCCTGAACGCATAGATGCGATTGCACGGGGTATTGCTCTGTATCCTTGTCATGCGCTACATTTACGTCTTCCAAATGCTTTGGATGGGCGGCGTATGAGCGCGAGGCAATCGGAAAAAGCGGTCGATTATCGTGATGAGGTGCGTCTCAGCGGGTCGAAGCTGGTGCGCTACGCGTTGCTTGCGGTCGGCAGCATCTCGCTGGTTCTGGGAACATTGGGCGTGTTTTTACCCGTGCTTCCCACAACCCCATTTTTGCTTTTGACCGCGGCTTGTTATGCGCGTGGCTCCGTGCGCGTGTACAACTGGCTCATGAATAATCGCTATTTTGGCGGTTATATTCGCGCCTGGCGGCAGGAGCGGCGCATTCCCGTCCGAATGAAAATGGCGGCAATCATCATGATCGCCATCACGATCGGGAGCTCAGTCGCCTTTTTTATTCCCCTGTTGCCCGTAAAGATTTTGACCGGCCTCATCGGCATCGCCGTCATCGTCTACATCGCCCGTTTTCCCAGTTAGGGTCCATCTAGAAACTGAGAAATTTGCCACGGACGACATGAATATAAGCCAAAAGGAGTTGCGGTTATTATTTGCAATTTAAAAGCTTATGTATTTTTTATTCTGTGGCTTTCTGTTCTTGTGCGTTCATAAAAAATGCGTTGCCTCGCAGGCTCCAGTTAACGGTCGCCGCCCATTGAAGGGAAGGCCCTAGAAACCCGCCGGGGGTCGAAGCGCAAGCATGGGCCGCCGCATATTTGATGCAGGGGTAATGCGAAAATATGGGGGAAGGGGCGCCCATGCTTCCGGCAGGCTTCCAGAGCCCTGGTTGGTGGTTAAGGCTCAAGTCCTAGCCGAGTGTTATGGAGCAAGTCCCGTGCCGCGATTGTCATGCCGGGGCGGCCATTATCCGTAAATGGGATGGGACGCCGCGAAAAAATCAAGGAAACGATTGCCGCCGGAGTTCTGTCTCTCGCAATGATCGGCCGGTGATCCTTTCCGGGTTTCGAACGCCTGGACCGGACCGCCGCCTCATTTTCTTCCAAATGGATTGTAGGCCAATCCGCATCCAAGACCTTGTGTGGCGCTTTCCCCGTTGCTCAGCCCAAATCGTAGTGAGAAAGGAGGACCCTGGACTTCTCGGATTTCTTCCGCCAGTCTCGTGATTTGGTGTGGCCGTATTTGGCCATTGGCCATATATGGCCATCCGTGGTGGTGAAATACGACCACCATGGGGAGGGGAGCGGAATCATTTCGAGTAGCCCTTGGCTGTCAATCCTTTTTCCCTTCAGAGCTTTGTAATGCCGAGGTTGGGCGGTCGTAGGAGTTCCACGGCTTTAAAGATCAAAAAAAAGGCCCCGTCATGACGCCTCCGGGGCTGGTTTATCGCCCCAAATACTCATAGGGATTCGCCCCAAGCGCAAACCTGTCATGGCAGGGGCTATCACGAGGATTGCGGCAAAGAGCTTGAGAGAGTCTGGCGGCGCAACAGGGCGGCGATCCGATATGGCCGACATGCGGTTTTCATGGCAGGAGGCGGAAAGTGACAACGTGGAGCGAACCCTTGTATGCCGAGTTTCATAAACCTATAATATCGATCCAATAAGAGGTGACATTTATCTCGATTATCCAATTCAACGCCAAAATGTTTGAGATCGGTTCATGGGCCATTCTTAGGTTGCCCATGAATGCAAGTGCCAAGCTTCCATCGCGAGGGATGGCCATGGCTGATGGCACCATTAACGGTTTCCACTTCCAAGGTCCGCTCGAACCAGACGGTCAAGGAAGCCATTGGCTTAGGGTTGACAACGCCATGCGCCAAGCTACTGGCGCGGAGGCCGGTCTAACCATGACATTGGCCATTGAGGCTGCTGAAGAATGGCCGGAACCGCGGGTGCCGCCAGATTTGGAAAAGGCTCTCGCAACCAACCAGGGCGTTCAAGAACGATGGCTGAATATCACGACGAAAGCACGCTGGGAATGGATCCGCTGGACCCGTTCCACCAAAAATCCTGAAACGCGAAAGATAAGGATCGAGAAGGCATGCTCCATGCTCCTTTCCGGAAAGCGAAGGCCTTGCTGCTTTAACAGCAGCCTTTGTACCGAGCCCTCTGTATCGAAGAATGGTGTCCTGCTAGGCCCGACGGCGTAAGGATTTCTTTTTTGCAATAAGGGATCGCATGCGGTGAAGGACCCTTTTCCGCATGGCGTTTTTCGAATCGATGAATCCCTCACGGGGAAGTTTTCCTAGCCTTGAGTTTAGACGCCTCCTAGGAGAGCTTCCGTTAAGAAATGCTTTGTTTAGGGCGAAAGTCGCTGGATGATGCCGGCTCTAAGGTACTTTCTCGGTCCGAAGTAAAACAGGCAATGGAACAGGAATCCCAACCTCCGGTTGTAAAAACATCCAACGACACGCACCCATCCCTCTGGCGAAGGCCCCAATGTGACAACGAACTAAAGTGGCGATCTATAGGTTGAAATATTAAAGAAAGGAAAATTGGATAATTATGAACTTGAACCTGATTTCGAAGAAACAGGAGAGGAATCGCTAAGTTCACTTGACAATAAATTGTTAACGGTCTCTGTGGAGCAGGATCTTGAGGAGACAGTTGA
>JBGTRP010000977.1:0-2754 GCA_041940685.1 Acanthopleuribacteraceae bacterium | reverse complement strand
TTTTAAGCTCGGTGTACTTGTAATCGCCGAGAATAAAACCTTCCACAACGGCTCGCGCGTGCTCATCGTCCAGGCCGTCCACGCTCACCATGGCCTCGGTGAGTTGTTTGTCCCGCAAAATATGCCAGGCCTCGGCGGCCGCGCAACGCAGGTCATCGGATTTCTTGACTTCCTTGCCCAGGTTCACGAACAAAAGGCGCTCCAAATGGAAGCCCTCCGGCTTGATCAGGTATATGTGATCGCCATCATTCTTGCCGAACTCCCCGCTTTCCACGAAGGGTTGAAGAAGCGCGGCAAACGCGGGGCCCGCGTTAAGGACGCTGCCGTCCTTTTGCGCCAGCACCACCAGGCATCGGTGAGGCAGGTCTTGGAGGTTCTCGGAGCTAAAGTGAATGTCCATCGTTTCTCCCAAATCGTAACTTTCGCAACCGACCCATGATAGCGGAAAGGCCGTGGCTTGCCAATCTTCGTACGCGCGATGCGGCCCTTGGCCGCGAGGCTCGCGGAAGGAGGGTCGGCGCCTTTAAAGCGGGCGTTTACGCGCGCAACAAAGTAGGCTACATTGTGGCCCTTATGAGTGTGAGCTACTTCGTCTTTTTCACCATTTTGGGCACCACCCTCCCCTATTTGAGCCCGGTTCTGCTGGAAATGGGCTACTCCAAGCAGCAGGCCGGGTTGATCTTGGGCCTGTTCGCGCTCTGCCACGCGGTGGTTCCGCTCTTGGGCGGCAGGCTCAGCGACCGCCACCTTTCCGCGGACCGAACGCTGCAGTGGTGCGGCATGCTCATGTTGGTCTGCGCGGTATTGTTATGGATTTTCGCGCAACCCTCCGCGCTGTTTCTGGCGCTTCTGCTGATTTTCGCGGTGGTGCGCTCTCCCATCATCCCCCTGCAGGATACGCTGGCCATGCAGGTGGCCGACAATAACCCCAGCGGCTTTGCACGCATGCGCATGCTGGGCTCGCTGGGTTTTGCCGCGGCGGTGACGGCATTCGGTTACCTGGCCGAGGCGGCCGGCCTGAAAACCCTTTTCCCCGTGCTGGCGGGCTGCTCCGCGGTATTCCTGATGCACGCGCTGAGACTCCCGCGCGAGAAAAAGCACCCGGAAACCGCCCAAATCAAAGGGTTCCTGGGTCGACTGGGACGTTCCTGGTGGATTTGGCTGCTGGCCATGATGTGTCATTGGTTCTGCTTCGGGCCCTATAACTACGGCTTTACCCTGCTGTTGGCCGAGCAGGGCGTTCCGCAACGACTGACCGGCTGGTTCTGGAGCATCGGGGTTTTCGTGGAAATCGGCCTGTTCTTGGGCTCCGGCTGGTTCTTCGACCGCTGGAACTACCGCAACCTGTTGTTCGTGGCCTTTATCGCCAACCTTCTGCGCTGGTTGCTGATCGCCATCTACCCCTCGCCCTGGATGATCGCCATCGCCCAGTTGCTTTACGGACCTAGTTTCGCCTTTTTCTACGCAGCGGCCATGGAGGGCATCTTCCACTATTGCGGCGGGGTTCAGCGCGCCAGCTTTCAAAGTCTGTTTTCCACATGCATCGGCGGTGTGGCGGGTTTTTTCGGCAGCACCTGCGCGGGTTGGCTCCATCACCGCATGGAGTTTCGGTACCTCATTCTGTGGTTCCTGCCCATTCAAGTGCTGGCCATTGTGCTGCTGGCCATCAACCCGCTTGCCCCGGACCGGCGCAAAGGCGCGGCTCAGGCGGCCAGTAGCGAAGGCTTTGGATGATGTTTTTCTTTATTTCTCATTTAAGTCCGGCGGGATACCTTCCTGTCTGTTAGTAACACGAGGTCCGTGTGAACGCGAGACGTGGCTCCCGACGCCGAATGAAAGGCGAGTGGCAGAGGACCCTCAAAATAACGTTCAGCGAAACTTGCCTCCGACTTGACTTAGAAGGTAAATATCCAAGAGCGCGAAATGAATTCCATGTAAAATGGCCCTCTGCCCGGCTAGGAGGGCGTCGCCATCTCAACCAGGGTCAGCCGCTTGGGAATAAACGGCAGGTGAACCCTGTTCTTTTGGTTCGTGATGGAAATTTGGAGGTTGAGTTGTCAAAAACCGTATCCAAGGAAGAAGTCAAAAGCGCGCTCCGTACGATTTTGAGTTATATCGGAGAAGATCCGGACCGCGAGGGCCTGCTGGAAACGCCGGACAGGATCCTGCGCAGCTATGACGAGCTGTATGGCGGGTACCGCATGGACGCGGGCGCCGTGTTGAAATCCTTCCGCGACGGCGCGGAAAACATGGATGAAATGGTGGTTCAGCGCAATATTCCCTTTTTCTCCATGTGCGAGCATCATATGCTGCCCTTCTTCGGGGTTGCGCATATCGCCTATGTACCGGAAAACACCATCGTGGGGCTCTCCAAGCTCGCCCGCCTCGTGGAGGTTTTTGCCCGCCGTCTTCAGGTGCAGGAGCGCATGACCACTCAAATCACCGACGCGCTCATGAAGAACCTCAAACCCAAGGGCGCGGCCTGCGTGATTCAGGCGGCGCATCTCTGCATGGCCCAACGCGGCATCAACAAACACCATAGCGACACGATCACCTCTTCCATCCAGGGTTGTTTTCGCGACGCCAAAACCCGCTCGGAGTTTCTCAACCACATCAGCCATGACTCGGTGCGGCCCTTGGTTTAAGGGACGCGCATCCTGGAACAACGCGAGGGTGAGGGCTTTTTTCCCGGCCGGGGAAATCCCGGGTAAGCTCTAAAAATTCAGCTCCATGGAAGCGATCGCGCGGTTGGCG
>JBGTRP010000976.1:0-2771 GCA_041940685.1 Acanthopleuribacteraceae bacterium | reverse complement strand
CCATCACGGCGAGTTTCAAACTCGGGCACGGTCAACAAGAAGCCCGCGCGAGGCGGTTCTCCCGAATCGCGGGCCAGGAGCCCGCCATGCGCGGCCGCGGCCTGCGCCATATATTCGATTCCCACCAGCGCGGGCGTCCATGTACCGTCAAAAAAGGGTCCGGTCTCCCTGATTTCCACCTCGCAAACCGCTTCCCTTTCATCGGCCTCCAATACGCGGTCCAAAAGGATCATGGGCGGACGATGGGGCAGAACCGACTGCAATTCGTCTTTCTCTAGCAACGCCATGTCAGGACTCCGAACGGCGCGCTCATGCGCAGGGGTTGGCCACGGTCGCCGAGAAGCCATTGCAACAGCGCAAAAATCGAGGCGTCTCCCGTGACGGCCTTTTCCAGGCCGCCGGCGCCGGATTCCGAGGCCGGTTCCAAGGCAAGCTCAACCGAATCGCTCCCCTCCCCCGCTTCCCAGAGCAACGCGGCGGCAAAGGGAAATTCGGGGTGGGGAGCCTGAGCGGCAAATGGCGGGGGCGGGAGCTCATCGGCAACGAGCAACAGAACATGGCTCCCGGCCCCGCGCCGCAACAGCATCAGGCTTTCCAGGCATCCGCATGCGAGACCATGCTCACCGGCGCTGAGGGTCCTTATGACGCCCCGGTTCTCCGCGCTCAAGGCCAGGAACCCCACCGGCGTATGGTGGACGGAATTGCTGAATTGGGTGGGTGAAAGAGGTTCGTCCCCGGCGAGCATTTCTAGAAGCCGGCCCAGCGCCTCGATCTTCCCGTGCCGTGAAACCAACACCAGGTGGGGCGAATCCGGGCTCAGCCCCGCTAACCGGCAGGCCCTGAGCGAAACCTCAAGCACCATGCGGTCCAAGAGGCCACAGCGCCGGCGCAGGCGCGGCGGAACGGAAACGCATTCCGGCTCGGCCTTCCCACGCGGTAGGTCCCGATTCGAATTCAACCAGCGCTTCCAATCCGAGCGGCTCTCCAAGCCGGGTCCCCATGCCTCCCAAATTGGCGCGCGTACGCGCCAGGAAAGGGACGAATTCGCCTTGGTTTCGCCGGTCCCGCGCGCGGAAAAACTTTCCCGTTTCATGTCAAAAGTCCCTTTTGCGGAACAGCCAGAGTGGCGCGCGCCAACACATGCCCAACACCAATCGGGCGTGCATCCATGACAGCAACAGGTTGTCTTCCAGCATGCGGAAATGGGAAACGCCGTTTTCGGGATATTTGACCCGTGTGGGAAGGTTGCGGATCGGCGTTCTCCGCCAGCACAAACGCACCGCGATCTCGGGATCGAAATCCATGCGGGACCCCAGGCTCCCGCCCCGGATCAGGGTCGAGGCCGCCGCCACGGGATACACGCGGAAGCCGAATAAAGGATCGGCGATGGCAAGCGACAGCGTTTCCAGCCACACCAGAACCTGGGAAATAACTCTCCCCATCCTCCGCGAGAGAGGCGCATCCGTCCCAAAAACCGGCCGGCCCAAAATCAAGGCCGCGGGGTTTTTCCGGGCGGCTTCCAGAAAGCGCGGCACATCCTCCAAATGATGCTGTCCATCGGCATCTACCTGTACCGCGTGGCTGAACCCCCGCTCATGCGCCAGGGAAATGCCTCTTTTGACAGCGGCGCCCTTGCCGCCGTTTTTGGGCAAATGATCGATACTGACCCAGTCATGATGCCGCGCCAACCGGTTCAGAGTCTCACGGGTTTCGCGATTTGACCCGTCGTTCACGATCAGGCAGGGAATCGCGAACGGCCGCAAGCGCTCCAGCACATCGCCGATCGTGTCCTTGTTGTTGTAGATGGGAATAACTACGCATGGCTGAAACATATGGGTGCGCACCAAGGAAGCGGCCGAAAATTGAGGGCGGAGCGTACAATTCACCGTCGCATAGGTCCCGTCCGCCCCAAAAGGGAAAAAGGGCCAAACGCCCCCCGCGCCGGCTGGATAGGGAGCTGGAAGGGCGTGAGGGCAAAGGTCTTAAAGCGAGCCTTCCACCGAACTGGGCGAGTTGAGGTACTTTTCCACGACGACTACGATATCCCGCACGGTCTTGAGCGCGCTCATCTCGTCTTCCTTGAGCTTGATCCCGGTTTCAGAATCCAGCTTTACGGCAAGGTCGATGGCGTCAAAGCTGTCCAAATCGAGATCGCGGTAGAGGTGGGCTTCCAAGCGAATCTGCTCCTCGTCCAGTTCGAAGCTATCCATGAGGACTTTCTGGACTCGAGAAAAAATCTCTTCACTGGAGATCATGGCACGGCGCTCCGGTTGGGCGAGGTTTGGCTGTCGATAAAGCTGGCCAGGCAAGCCACGCTGGCAAAATGTTCTTTGTTCTGTTCGGGATCTTGGCTGAGCTTGATTTTGTATTTCTTGGAGATCGCCATACCCAATTCCAGGGCATCGATGGAGTCCAGGCCAAGGCCTTCATTAAAGAGCGGCGCCGCGGAGTCGATATCTTCCGCGCTGACGTCTTCCAGCATCAAGGTATCCACGATTAATGACTTCAACTCTTTTTCAAGCATCGGCAAGCTTTGCATTCTGTACAACCCTTGGTTTTGGCTATATATCGAGGAAATCGGCAGCCCTTCGAACCAAAAAACTCGTGGCGGCCGTCACACGCCCACGATCGAAAAACTGCCGCGGACGTTTTGGAAACCTCGCATAATCTAGCAAATAACGCCCCTCAGGGCAACCGGAGAATGCCCCGCTCCCACGGCCTGGCTAGCCATGAAAACTACCCACGGGAGGCGCCGTAACCTTGAAAAGCCA
>JBGTRP010000975.1:0-2773 GCA_041940685.1 Acanthopleuribacteraceae bacterium | reverse complement strand
GTTGCGGCGGATGCGGAACTGCAACGGCTGGCCGACCGGGAAACCCAGTTTCCCTTTGACCTGGCCAGGGGCCCGCTGCTGCACACCAACCTCGTGCGTCTGGGTCGGCGCGCCCACGCGTTGCTGGTCAGCATGCATCATATTATTTCCGATGGCTGGTCCATCAGCTTGATGATCCACGAGCTGGCCACCCTGTATCAGGCATTCCTGGAGGGACGGCCCTCGCCGCTCGCGGAACCGGAGATCCACTACGCGGATTTCGCCTATTGGCAGCGGCGCTGGCTGGATGGAGAGGTTTTGGCCTCACAAATGGCCTACTGGCAACAGCGGCTGTCCGGCGCTCCGGAACTGCTGGAATTGCCCACCGACCGCCAGCGTCCGGCGGCGAGAAGCGTTCGCGGCGGCCGCGTCCACTTCCATTTGGAGCAGGGATTGGCGGAGCGGCTGCAAACCCTGGCCAGGCGGGCCCGGGCCACCCTGTTCATGACGCTGCTCGCGGGCTTCAAGGCGCTCCTGGCCCGTTACAGCGGGCAGGAGGATATTTGCGTGGGATCTCCCATCGCCAACCGCAACCGCAAGGAAATCGAACCCTTGATCGGCTTTTTCGTCAACACCCTGGTGTTGCGCACCGACCTTTCGGGCGATCCCGACTTTTTGGAGCTGTTGAGCCGGGAGCAACGGGGTTGCCTGGACGCCTACGCGGCCCAGGACCTGCCCTTCGAGCGAATTGTGGAAGCACTTCAACCGGAACGCAATATCAACTACAATCCGCTGTTTCAGGTCATGTTTGTGCTGCAGAACACGCCCATCGAAGAGATGAGCCTGAAGGGGACGGCGCTGGCCCCGGTCGGGTTGGAGCGGGTTACCGCGAAATTCGATATCACCCTGTCATTGGAGGGAACCGCGCGAGGCATGTTCGGTTACCTGGAGTTCAACAGCGATCTTTTCGAGGCGGAAACGGCCCGCCGCATGTGCCGCCACTACGAGGTCCTGCTCACCGCCGCGGCGGAGCATCCCGAGCATCGGGTCTCCGAGTTGCCGCTGCTCGACGGCTCCGAGCGCGAAGCCCTGCTGAGAGACTGGAACCGTGAGCCCTCCGATCCGGCCGAGTCGCGGTCATGGGTTCCGGTAATGCAGAGCCTGGAAGCCTGGGCGCGTCGCATGCCCGAAGGGAACGCCATCCAGGCCTTGACCGCCGCAGGCCCGGCCGCGCCCATGAGTTACCGGGCTTTGAACCGGCAAGCCAACCGCGTGGCGCGTTACCTGAGGGGCCAGGGCATCGAGCCCGAGATGCCCGTGGGCGTCTGCTTGGAGCGATCCGCGGATCTGCTGGTCAGCTTGCTGGGCATTCTGAAGGCCGGCGGCGTCTACGTGCCCCTCGACCCTTCTTATCCGAGCGAGCGGCTGGCATTTATGTTGAACGATTCGGGAATCTCGGTCTTGATCACCGCGAGCGATTTTCTGGAGGCCTTGCCCTCTTTCGAACTGAACTTCATTCAAACCCTGATTTGGGATCAGGACCGGGAGCTGATCGCCGGGGAACCCGCGGAGGACCGGGCGGCCAATGTCCATTTCGAGAATCTGGCTTACATGATCTACACCTCGGGCTCCACGGGCCGGCCGAAGGGCGTGGGCGTGCATCACCGAGGGCTCGCCAACCTGGTGCGGGCGCAAATCCGGGTTTTCGGCATCGGGGAAGGAGACCGCGTATTGCAGTTCTCCTCGCCCAGCTTCGATGCCTCTATTTCCGAAATCTTCATCACCCTATGCGGCGGCGCCACCCTCTTCCTCGCGGATCAGAACATGCTGTTGCCCGGACCGGGCCTGGTCCGCCTGCTGCAGGAACAGGCGATCAGCCATGTGACCCTGCCGCCCTCGGTGGCCGCGCTCATCCCGGCCGCGCCCCTGCCGGACCTGAAAACCCTGATTCTGGCGGGTGAGGCCAGCTCCTCGGAGTTGGTCGCGCGCTGGTCCAAGGACCGCCGCCTCATCAACGCGTACGGACCCACCGAGGCCACGGTGTGCGCCACCGCCGGGCGGGTTGACGATCCCGGCCGCAAACCGCCCATCGGCGCACCGATCGAGGGGATGCGCGTGTACCTGCTGGACCGCCGGCTGGAACCGGTCCCCGCCGGCCTGCCCGGCCAGCTTTTCATCCTTGGCGTCGGCTTGGCGCGCGGGTATCTGAACCGTCCGACTCGGACCGCGCTCTCCTTTTTACCCAATCCCTTTGCCGTGGCGCCCGGGGACCGCATCTACGCCAGCGGCGACCGGGCCCGCTTCCTTTCCTCGCGTGAGATCGAGTTCCTGGGTCGGGTCGACCAACAGATCAAGCTACGCGGGTTCCGCATCGAGACCGGTGAAATCGAGGCGGCCATTCAGGCCTGCTCCGGCGTGGATCTCGCCGTGGCGACCTGCTCCGAGCAAAGCCGGGGCGGGGAGGCGAGACTGGTGGCCCACGTGGTCCCCTCCCCGGGCCATACCCTCACGGAAAAGGAGATCCGCACGAGCCTGCAGGAAAAGCTGCCCCATTTTATGGTGCCCGAGGCGGTGGTGTTCCTCGATGAGATGCCGCTTACCCCCAGCGGCAAGCTCGACCGCAAGGCATTGCCCCGGCCCGAGGAGGCGCGAAGCGGCGATCCCGGCTCCGCGGAGGCGCCCCGCACCCCATTCGAGGAAATTCTGGTGGGCATCTGGTCGGATGTCATGGGGCGCGACTCGGTGGGAACCCACGCGGACTTTTTTGATCTGGGCGGACATTCCCTGATGGCCA
>JBGTRP010000974.1:0-2787 GCA_041940685.1 Acanthopleuribacteraceae bacterium | reverse complement strand
TGAAGGAGAGATTCCCCTTGTGGGAAGAACCGCGAACATAGAATCCGTCGGTGCGTGGAATCTTGACCCGCACATCGCCCTTGTGGGTTTCAATGTCAAGGTCGCCCAGCTCTAGAATCTCCACATCGAAATTGCCCTTGTGGGTTTCCAATTGAAAATCCGAGCGCACCTGACGGATGTGTCCCTCGCCCTTGTGGGACTCGATGCGGATCTCGCCCGCGGGCGTGTCCACGTCAAAGGTGGACTTGTGGCTTTCCAGGCGCAGATTGCTGTCATCGGGAAGCACCACGTCGAAATCCACCGCGGGCATGCTTCGATGCTGGCCCAGCAACCCTTTGAAGATTTCTTCCATGGCATCGTTGTCGTACTCCACATCGATGGAGACGTAGCGTTTGTCGTTGCGGACCTTGATATGAACATGCTCGAAAAGCTCCTCGCCGCCTTCCTCGCCATCTTGCATGTAAATGCGGGCGTGGACCTCGATGGTGCGGATATTATCGGTGCGAACCTGGATATGGCCCTTGTGGGAATCCAGGGAAAAGGTCGCGTTGGGGTCCACATCGAAGGTGTGGGACACATTGCGTTCCGTGGCCATGGCCGTACAGAACCCGAGCAAGAAGATGAGAAGAACCACTTTTTTCATGTCGATTGCCTCGTTTGGAAAAATTTGTTGCAGCCTCGGCTTTTACATGAGGGTTAGTCGTGGCGCACCGGATTTCGGGTTACCTTCCACCGAAGAAAAACAAACTTTTCGCTTCTCCTGGAGATGAGGCGGGAGACACGAGGAATTTGGACGCCGCCCGCGAATGGAGAATCGGTAGGAACGCCGCGCCATTTGGCTAGGCTGATAGCCTTTTGGAGGGAGGAAAGGGTCTTACACCGAAAACGAGGTGCCGCAACCGCATGACTGGGTAGCATTGGGGTTGTTGAATTTGAAGCCGCGGTTGAGCAAATCGGAAAGGAAATCGATTTGGATTCCATCCAGGTACATCAGCGATTTGGGATCGATAAAAATGGGGACCCGCTCATCGTTGACGACCTTGTCGTTTTCCCGCTGGTCGGTTTCAAAGGACATGACATAGGTAAAACCCGAACATCCGCCACCCTTGACGCCTAGGCGGATGCCCTTGCTGTTCTGGCCTTCCTCGGTCATGATGCGCTCAAGCTCACGTTGTGCGGATTCAGTCAGGGAAATCATGGTTTCAACCTTTCTTTTTTCTCTGCCCACTACATTATACTCCAATTCGGATCATATCGTTGCGGAACCGATCAGGTGCTCACTATTGCCGCGGGTTGGCCGGTCCTGGGCTTGCGCAAATCCCGCACCGCGGAAGACACGACCTCAATCACCCGGTCGACCTCCTCGCGGGTGGTGAAGCGGCCGATGCCGAAGCGGACGGAATGAGGAACGCGCGCCTCGCCGTTTTCCAGCGCGAGCAGGACATGGGAGGGTTCCGGAGAAGCGGAGGTGCAGGCCGATCCCGAGGAAACCGCCACTTGGGCGTAGATGGCCTTGATCAGTTTGGCGGCCGGAACGCCCATGAAGGCGATGTTCAGATTATTCGCGAGACGTTTTTCCCTATCGCCGTTGAGACGAACCTCCCCCAGCGCGCTCAGCCCGTTCCAAAGCCGGTCTTGCAGGGATGCGAGGCGGTCGGTCTCTTGGGGAAGTTCGTCCAAGCAGAGCGCCAAAGCCTTGGCCAGACCCACGATGCCGGGAACATTGAGCGTTCCCGAGCGCATGCCATGCTCGTGGCCGCCGCCGAACATCAGGGGCGCCAGGCTGACCCGAGGCCGCCGGGCCCGAACATAAAGCGCGCCGATCCCCTTGGGTCCGTAAATTTTGTGGCCGGAAAGCGAAAGTAGGTCGATATTCAGTTGCTGAACATCGAGGGGAACCTTGCCCACGGCTTGCGTGGCGTCGGTGTGCAGGAGCACGCCATGCCGGCGGGTTATCTCTCCGATGGCCCGCATCGGTTGGAGCACGCCGATTTCGTTGTTGGCCGCCATGATCGAGACGAGGATCGTTTCCGGGCGGATGGCGGCCTCCAGCCGGGCGGGGTCGATCAAACCACCGGCGCCCACCGGCAGCAAGCTCACCCTGCCGCCCTCCCGCCGCCATGCCTCGACCACATCCAGGACGGCCCTGTGCTCGGTGGCGACCGTGATGATGTGGTTGCCCTTTTTTGCATAGGCCCGCGCCACGCCCCAAATGGCCAAATTGTTGCTCTCGGTGGCGCCCGAGGTGAAGACGATCTCACGCGGGCTCTCGGCGCCCAAGCCTTCCGCGATGCGCGCGCGCGCCGCTTTTACCAGCGCCTCGGCCTCCCATCCGTAGCGATGCTCCGTGCTGGAAGCATTGCCGAACTGGCGCGTAAACAGGGGCGTCATGGCCTCCAACACGCGAGGGTCCATGGGCGTGGTGGCCTGATAATCCATGTAAATGGCGTTCGTGGTGGGCATGTTGTGTGTCCGGTCGATAAGGGGTTTCGCCTGAACCCTGGGGTCCGTTGGAGGGCGGGTTCCAGAACAAGCGGGGCCGAAGAAAAGGCGTTCGCAATGTAAATAGGACTAAATCAGTCCTATTTTATTATAGTCGGGCGTCAGCCGGATTTCAAATTAGATCCCCTTTGGGAGTCCCCGCTTCCGCGGGTAGTTTAGGAGTCCGCGTTGGCGAAGAATTGGCGTTCGATCAAGTCGCGGTACACGCCGCCCTCTCGGGCCATCAGCTCTTCATGGCGCCCTTCCTCGATGATTTGCCCCTTATCGATGACCAGCACCCGGTTC
>JBGTRP010000973.1:0-2791 GCA_041940685.1 Acanthopleuribacteraceae bacterium | reverse complement strand
TGAGCTGGCGCGGGCCGCGGCCGCCGCGGTGGACGGGGAGACCGCTGCTTCGGTGGGTCCGGCGGCTTCCGTGGCGCCGGTGACGCCGCATCCGTTGTGGACGCAATGCACCCAATGTCATGTGGAGCAGACCACGGATCGGGTTTTTGTGGCCAATGGGTGGGCGGGGTTGGCGGAACCCGATCCCCTGGCCATGGCTAGTCCCTTTCTGCCGCCCTATATTCCTCATCGTTTGGATAATTTCCGCGAGGAGAGCTGTGAAACCTGCCATATCGGGCCGCAAGCCCCGCCGGCTCAGCGGCCCAATCACGGTCCGCGCACGAACTGCACCCAATGCCATGTTCCCCGGAATGGCGCGATGGATGGATTTCTGGGTGCGATCCAGGGGTTCCCACCGGAGATGGGAGAAGAATAACCGTGCTTTTTACCTGAGGGCCTGTACGTCATTTCATTTTTGGTGCGTGGAACCTTAACCTGAACCCATTGTCAGCCTGTTGCGGATCGACCAAGAGGTTAAGCCAAAAATCCATTAGTTTTTTGGTTTGCTTGTTCTTTATCCGCGTGAATCCGCGCGATCCGCGGATTGATTTTTCGTTCCTCAACAAGAGGTGTTATCCGCGGATTCACGTGTATCTTCGCGGATGGGAAAAACAGAATGTTCTGGTCTCTGGAATCTTGTCTCATAAAATGCCGCCAAGTAGTTTCCGGAATTACAGGCCGGGTCCACTTCCCGCTAGATTTCTAACACCAATGGGCAATGGTCGGAAACCTCGGGGTCAAATACCACGTTGAAATCCAACACGGTCACTTGCGAGTTGACAAGCATATAATCCGCAAATTTTCCGGGCTTCTTATAGTGGGAGTTTCGTGTTCCTCCATGGGTTCGCGTGGTCACCAACTCCGTGAGTCCAGAATCGCAAAAAATCCTCAAAGTTTCGCTTTCCGGCTCCACGTTAAAATCGCCACATAGAATGAAATGGTCTCCCTCCTCGCGAATCTGGTTTGCTAAAGACAAAAATCTGTGCGCTTGCTCGCTCCTTTCCCGCGTATCTATTTTCCCCCTCAGATCCCGCAAGCCATGCATGTGAGAAATGCATACCGGAACGTTTTTTTCGTAATCAAAAACTCGAATTGCATGGGCGCTACGAGATCGTGGGTGCGCGCCATAGCCATGAGGCGAATAGGTTTTGTGTACAAATCCTTGAAGCTGGCCAATGATCGGAAAAGAATTGCGGACGAATGTCGCCAGACCCCATTGAGAGGGGATCCGCGTGTTTTTATCCCAAAGAACGCCTTGAGATGCGGGGCAAAACATGGCCTCATGTTCGGGCAGCGCCGATGCGATATCTTTAAAAAGGTTCGCTCGTTGGGGAAGCACATGGCTCCCGTCGCGATAGGTCAGCCATTCCTTTTTCGTGGCAGGGCTATGCACAACTTCCTGAAGGCAAAGCACATCGGGGTTTAGCTCGCCTAAATATCGAATGAGTTCTTTGTAAAGCTTCCCTCCCCATGCATTTAGACACACGATCTTCATTTATTCCTCATAAAGAAAGCCTCATGAGGGCGATTTTACCATTTCGGAAGCAGAAACTTGCGCCATTTCATATGGGCCACGGGCCCCGCGTCAGGAGCGGATTAGCGGAATATTTCCGCCAACTTGGGTTGCCAGCGGGATTCGAATTCCTTGGGTTTTCCCGCGAGGTTTTTGCCCCAGGTCATCAAGGCAAAGAAGATGTTGCCGCTGTAAGTCTCGTAGCGGAAGATGCCCCGGTCCAGATTGTCGACCACGCCCGCAAAATCGGCCGCCAAGCGATTGGTCACCACCCGGCCGCTGAAATCCTCGCCAAAAAGGCTTTGCAAGCCGTAGGCGTCGCCGCGCTTGGCCCCGGCCAAGGGTTTCGTGAACCGCAGCACATCGCCGCTGAACATGCGCCGCGCCATTTCCTCCTGGTCCAGGCCCGTGTCTTGGATAATCAAAGCATAGGCCCGGTCCTTGCCGTCATGATGGTCCAGATAGTGGCGCAGCAGGTACAGCTCGAAATCCCAGCCGCGGCTAATGCCGTCAAACTCCTCGTCCCACTCGGCATCTTGGGAGAAACCGGAATGCACCAAACGCAAACGGGTTCCGCCCGCGTGGTTTTCCAATTGAAAGTCGATCACATGGGTGACCGGGTTGCCCGCCTGATCGGTTTTGGCGTCCAGCAGTCGCAGCCGTTTGCCCGGCTCCCACGCCTCGATCTCGTGGGCGAACTTCCAGGGCTCCTTCCAATCCAGCCGATAACGGCCGCCCACGCGGGGCTCCACGGCCGCGCTCATGGGAAACCAACGCGCCAGTTCCTCGGCTTCCGATAACGCCCGCCAAACCCTGGCCGGGGTTTGTTTCAGGTCGATTTCCAATTCAAATTTGCGAGTTTTCTTTTCCGCGTTCATCGTCTGCCTCCTCCATGGTTTTTGTTGGCTCCTGAGGCGGGGGATGTGGGTTTTTCGGTTTGGGGTATGCGCCGCTAAAAACGCGAAAGCTTCTGCCGGCGGACGCATCGGGCCGGTGATATTTGTCGACCAGCCGAGCCAAGGTTTCCGCCAATTCCTCGGCGAAGGCATGGCGTTGACCGGCCGACTCGAAGTGAATATCTACCTGAAGGCTGAGCGTGGCTAGCCGCTTCTTGGCCTTCGAGGCTCCTTCCCGCAGTACCGCTACCTCTCGGATCACCTCGGCGGCCATGGCGACCAAATAGGCCGAGGAGAACCGGTCGGGTTCCGTCTCCTCTTGCTGGCCCAGGGCTTCCAGGAC
>JBGTRP010000972.1:0-2797 GCA_041940685.1 Acanthopleuribacteraceae bacterium | reverse complement strand
CTCTAGGCACATCCACCACCCTTTGCAACACCAGATCGAGACATGGGTTTGGTTCAAAATTCGTTAGGGTCATTCCTGTTCTCCTTGAGCAACGCCAAATATTGGTCTAGTTGATCGAGTCGTTGTTCCCAGAGCCGTCGGCGCTTTCCCATCCAACCCTCGGCTTCTTTCAAGGGCCCCGGCGTTAGCTGGTAGGTGCGCACCCGCCCCTTCTTCTGCGAGCGAACCAAACCACAGTTTTCCAGAACCCCTAGGTGTTGGGTAAACGAGGGTAAGGCCATGTCGAAGGGCGCGGCCAATTCGCTCACCGGAGCGGGTCCCTCGCAAAGACGCGAAAGCACCGCCCGCCGAGTTGTATCCGACAGGGCAAAAAAGATGCGGTCAAGAGCGGCAGCTTGGTTAGGCATATACCTAAGTATAAAGCCAACCAAAACTAAGGTCAACACCTTAGTTTTAACTCTTGCCAACGCGAAAACCAAAGACTTCTCCGAATTCAATCGCGGCGGTTTGGTTTACATGCTCAGAACCCCGCCATGGATGCGCCGCCAATGGTTGGGCGTGGAAATTGACCGAAATTTCGCAACCCACTCCCTACCTAGCCGACTTGGCGTCCAAATCTTTTCTCTTGTGTGGTGTTTTCGGAAGGCCCAGGCGGCAGTTGCAAGTACCAAGATTCAAGTCGCAAGCGGGAGCAAAGCAATATTCAGCGCGCGGCTTGGAGCTTGTCACTTGTTGCGCGGGGCGGCGCAACCAGAACCTACAAGCCTGGATGGGCTGGGCGCCCCCGGCTGGGGCGTGGCCCCGCTAGTTAAGGCCCATCCAGAAACAGGAAAATTCACCACCGAGGACATAGAGAAAAGATTAAAAACATTCGTTAATAAATTGGATCTAAACAGTTTACGAAAATTTATCTTGTGAAAATTCGTGTTTTTCCTGGTTCAAAAAAATGCGGTTCTGGGCAGGCCCTAAAAAAACTTGGTCGCGGTCGCCCGCGTAGGAAAATAAGGACTAGCCAACAAGAATCCCAAAGCGCCCATCCATGGAGGTCAAAAGAAATGGCGGTCAGCCAAAAGCGGTCGAGACCATGCTCCTGGCGAATAAGCGCCCCAAGGACGTCCAGCATATGGACCCGATCTTGCTACCGAAAACCTTGCGCCAGCCCCGACTATGATGGAGGTTTCAATTTTTAGCAGACGAATGGCCCCCCGGTTGCTTGGACCGCCAACCAAAGCTCCTCAGGGCGTGACGGCCGTTGGAAACCCGGCAATATGGGAAAATCACAATAGGAGGTCTGTATGAAGCATTATGATATTGTGATCGTCGGCGCTGGCCTGGCCGGGCTGTTCGCGGCCCGTGTCCTCGCCCGGAAGGGCTGGTCCGTGGCGCTTCTCGATCGCAAGCGGGACCTGGGCTCGGGAGTGCATACAACCGGGATCTTCGTTCGCAAGACCTTCGAGGACTTTCGCTTCCCGAAGCGATGCCTGGGTCCCCCGTTGCGCGAGGTGCGGCTGTTCTCGCCGCGGGGCCGCGTGCTCGAGTTGAGCAGTCCCCACGACGAATTCCGCATCGGAGATATGCCGCGCCTTTACCGAAGCCTGCTGGCCGAGGCGCGTGAGGCGGGCGTGGTTTGGCTCCCTGGCGCCCGTTTTCTCCAGTTGAAAACATCCGCTACCCAAACCCGCTTGGCCATCGAAAATGATGGAGGGAAAAGCGAGCTGAGTTGCCGTCTGCTGGTGGGGGCGGACGGTGCCCGGTCACGGGTCGCCCAAGCACTGGGCCTGCACCGCAACAAACGGTTCTTGGTCGGGGCGGAAACGATTTACGCGGCGATGGACGGCGCCTCGCTCCAGCCCGGGCTTCATTGCTTTCTGGATCCCGAGCTCGCGCCCGGCTACCTGGCCTGGGTCACGGTGGACGGGCAGGATATGCACGTGGGCGTCGCGGGCCTGGAAGGCCGCTACTCACCCCGCAACGCGCTTTCGCGCTTCACCGCCCGCGTCGCCGAGACCTTCTCCCTGTCGGAGGATCGCGTACTCGAAAAGCGCGGGGGCCTGATCCCCGTGGGAGGCATCGGCGCCCGCCTTGCCTGTGATCGTGGATTGCTGATCGGCGACGCCACCGGCGCGGTCTCCCCGCTGACCGGCGGCGGGTTGGACCCCTGCCTGAGACTCACCGAGTATGCCTGCAAAATCCTGCATGCACAACTGGCCAACCCCGGCTGCCGCATCCTGTCCACCTACGATGGACGCCTCTTCCGCGCCCGCTTCGCCAAGCGCCTGTTGCTCCGCCGCCTGATGAACCACATGACCGCGCCCGTCCTCTGCGAGGCCGCCTTTGGCTTGCTCTCCCGAGCGCCGTTCAAAGCGCTCGCCCAGCAGATCTTTTTCCGACGCGGCTCTTTCCCGGACCCTGACCCCATACCCATCCGAGAATAAAACCCATGCCATCCTGGCGACAACCTCCTAATTCTACTTTGTCACTTTAAAATTCGACTAACGGAAAACCCAATAGGTATAAAAATTAAAGTCCTCGAGATCGTTCCACCCTCTAAATCTCCCGCCAGCGGGAGACAATTTCCCGTTCGAAGCGATAATTGTCCCCCGACTGGCGGGGGATTCAGGGGGTGGAAATTCTTTGCCCCTAAGTTCATAGGTCAATACAGTTAGATGTTGGATATTGGATGATTGTTTTTTCAGCAGCAAATTATCCAACCACATCCAACATCCAGTCATCCAGTCATCCAGTATCAATAAAAAGAATTCTTAAGAACTTATTTGATTGAAAATCTATTAAGGAG
>JBGTRP010000971.1:0-2798 GCA_041940685.1 Acanthopleuribacteraceae bacterium | reverse complement strand
CCGGACTCATATAAGCCACCGAACCGGGTGCGAGACCGGTGGCCGTCAGCTTGACGGAGCCGTCTCCTGCCAGGGTGGTGGCGGGGTGGACGCCCCCGGATAGAAGCTTGGCAACGCCGAAATCGATGACCTTGGGCAAGGCCTCGCATTCCCGCTTCTCGATCAACACATTGGAGGGTTTCAAATCCCGGTGGACGATGCCCTGTAGATGCGCGTGGTAGACACCCTCGCAAACCTCCATGAATAATTTCAACCGCTGTCGGATGTCGAGCTTGGCCTCATTGCAATAACGGGTAATGGTGGGCCCATCCACGAGATCCATGGCGAAATAGGGCCGCCCCTCGGGCGTCAGGCCGGCCTCCAAAATGCGGACCACGCATGGGTGTTTGAGCCGCGAGAGCACGCGCCGCTCCAACTCGAAGCGCGCCAACACTCGGCCGCTGTCCATTCCCGGTTTGATCAGTTTAAGGGCGACCTCTCGGCCCAATGTTTCATGCCTGGCCCGGTAGACGCGGCCCATGCCGCCCTCGCCCAATAGCCCCTCGATGCGAAATGAACCCACATGAGATACGGATTGAAAGCCGGCAGCCGCATCTTGACCGAGCCGAGCCATGTCCGCGCCAAAGGATTCGCCGCTATCGCTGGCCCGCAAACAGGCTTCCAACTCCTGCCGCAGATCCGGATCCGTGGCGCCGATTTCTTCAAGAAAGGCTTCGCGTTCACTGGGAGGCAAAAGCAACGCCTGATTGAAGAGCTCGTAAACACGTTTTTCAGGGAGGCTAGGAGCCATGGCTGGAGGACCCCTCTATCGAAACCAGGAAACAAATCTCGTGCATTCAGCATGAGGATCTCGGAGCATGAAAGGAATGCGAACTCGGATCTCAGGATCTTATATCTTATCGATTATCAAGAGGAATAGGGAAATATTGATTGGTAACCAAGAGCCTCCCAATGTTGCGACAAAACCAATCAGAAACTCCACAAGCCAGCATGCTTTTCAGTGGCATGAAAATTTCGGTATTCCCCGGACCTCACTTTGCGGACAGGCGTTTGCGGTTGTCATCGGGATCTGGATCGAGGCGCAGGGCGCGGGGGTCGATAATGACGGTATCGGGTAACTCCGGAAGGAAGAATTCCAGGGTTAGGCTTTCCCGGTCCAGAAATGCTTGTTCCAGCTTCATCAGTTCCCCCCCACGCTGGAAACCGAACTCGATCCAATCGCCCACCGGAGCGGTGGTTTCCTTGCCTTGCGCATCGAGACTCGTCTTGGAGGCTTGCACCTGAATGGTCAATGCATGCCCGCCCCCTTTGGCGGAAACACTTTCCGCGGTGAGGATCTTCAGATCGTAGGTGACGACCTCCTCCAGCAATTCGCGAATGCGGTGATGGGTTTCCGCGGGAGAAGCGGCCAATAGGCGATCCACCAACTCGCCCGGCAGGGGTTTGGCCGGGTAGGATCGCTCGCGCAAAAAATCACGCAACACCCGGTTGATGGTCTCTTCACCCAGCATTTCGCGCAGCACGTACATCACATGCGCGCCCTTGAAGTAATAGACGTAAGGTTGAAACTGAACCTTGGCAAGCGGGCGCTCTACCCGTTCCTCGAATCCGCGCATGAAGAAGTAGAGATCGTTGGTTTGTTGCAGGAACTCCCGAACGCCTTCGATGCCGTACTTCTTTTGGTAGACCAGCATTTCCGAGTACACGGCCAGGCCCTCGGTCAGCAGGGGCGCGCCTTCCACGGTGGCTGGCTGGAGTTGCTTGCCCCACCACTGATGGGCGGTTTCATGGGCCATCATCCGATAGGCAAGGTCCAGGGTGGCCGCGGACTGATGCGGCAGAAAGGCGCGATTCTCCACGGCGAAAACCGTATCGGGATAGGCAGTTGCCCCAAACCGATCCGAGAAGCTTGGCAATTCCGCGATCTTGAACACCCGGTGGGGATAGGGGCCGAATTGGTTTTCGTAGTAGGCCAGCGAATCGCGCGCCGAGTCCAGCATGGCGTCCACATTCATGCCATGGCGGGGATGAAACCAGGCGGAGATTTCCACATCGCCCATTCGAGCCTCGCGCTTGGAGTAGGCAGCGGAGGCGATGCCGAACCCCAGCGGAACCGGCCGTTCGGTTACGAATCGGAAGAACACGCGGCCATTCTCTTGCCGGCTCCCCCTTGAGCGTCCCGGGGCGATCACGGTCTGCCCTGAGACAGTGGAAACCCTTAGGTCGCAATGCACCCAATTTGCCGTCGGCGAGCGGACCTCGTCCGGGCTGGGATAGTCCTGGTAGGGAGACAGGCCCCGCTTGCGCCGTTCGCGGTCATTTTTTATCACGCGTCCGCCATCGAACCCGAAGGTGGGCAAAACCTTGTCAATCTCCACGTAGGATGCATGGGCCATTACGTAATTTTCCGGGTTGAGCGCGCGGAAGGCGCTTCTCTGAACGTCGAAGTCGAGCATCAAGGAACCGCCGCCACCCACCGCAAGGGGTTCGTCAAAGCTGAAGCGATAAACTCCGTGTTGCCTGTCCATCTCTTCAAGCTTCGCTCCCACGACTTCCAGCTCCCGCCGCCCGACCTCGGGACTCAATGCCAGCCAAACCTCTTGCAATGTCTGATTCGTCTTGTTTTCGAAGCGCATGGCTCCCCGCGCGCGATACCTTCTTTCCGCTGGATAAAGGTCTACCTCCAACTGAAGCTCGGTAAAGGTGGGTTGCGGCTTTGCGGCCAAATCGGAGTAATCGCGCTCATAGTCCTCCAGCCAGTCCAGTCTTGCGCGCTTGGAGCGGTAATCGCCGACCAC
>JBGTRP010000970.1:0-2804 GCA_041940685.1 Acanthopleuribacteraceae bacterium | reverse complement strand
AACTTCTTCGACCTCGGCGGACACTCGCTGCTGGCCACGCGAGTAGTTTCCTACATTCGGCGCGATTTGCGGGTGACCATTCCCTTGCGAACCATGTTTGAGCACCCCACCATCGCGGGGCTCGCCCCCCTGCTTGAACATGAAACGGCCGAATTTTTCGACGAACTCCTCGTTCTTCGGCGGCGCAAAAACCGGACTCGTCCGCCATTGTCCTTTGCCCAGCAGCGGTTGTGGTTCATCGACCGTTTCGAACCTGGGAACCCCGCCTACAACATCAGCGGCGCCACGGAATTGCATGGGTATTTAGACCCGGCCGTGCTCGAACGCGCTTTTCTGTTCCTCGGTCAAAGGCATGAAAGCCTGCGCACGACCTTTTCTACCCACCAGGGCGAACCCGTTCAAGTCATCCATCCTTCTCTTTCACTTTCCCTCACGGTGGTCGACCTTAAAGGCCTTCCCATATCGCCTCGTCTGGAGCATGCGAGGGCAATCGCGCGCCGCGAAGCCCGCACGCCCTTTGATCTTGAGAAAGGTCCCTTGCTGCGCTATTCCCTACTCTCGCTGGAGCCTCAAAGGCAGGTGTTGTTGCTCAATATGCATCACATCATCTCGGACGGCTGGTCCATGGGAATTTTGATTCGCGAGTTGCGAATCGCGGGCGAAGCATTCGCCGCTGGACACGAACCCGAACTTGCCGAGCTACCGGTCCAGTATGCGGATTTCGCCCATTGGCAGAGACTCTGGCTGCGGGGTGGGAAGCTCGAAGACCAGCTCTCCTTCTGGAGCGGCCTCCTGGGCGCGAGGCCCGAGCCGCTCGCGCTACCCACGGATCGGCCTCGCCCGCCCAGGCTCACCCAGAAGGGCGAACTCCTGCATTTCGAGATCGATGCAAAACTCACTGAGGCCATCTACAACCTCAACCGCAAACATGGCACAACCCCGTTTATGACCCTTCTTGCCGCCTTTCAAGCCCTTCTGCACCGCTATTCCGGTCAAACGCGCATCCTGGTCGGCTCCCCCATCGCCAACCGCAACCATGCCGAGATCGAGGGGATCATCGGTTTTTTCGTGAATACACTCGTATTGCCCGCGGAATTCGAGGACGATCCCGGCTTTGTCAGCCTGCTCCTACAGGTGCGCGACACCGCGCTCGCCGCGTTCCAACACCAGGATCTTCCCTTTGAGAAACTCGTCGAGGAGGTTCAACCCAAACGAGATCTCAGCCGCAACCCCCTGTTCCAGGTCATGTTCGTTCTGCATAACAACGAAGACGCCAATTCGGGCAAGGGTGACCTGGATACTACCGTCTGGGATCTCGATCAAGGGGCCACCAAGTTCGATCTCAGTCTGGTATGTGACGAAAGTCCCGGGCCCCGGGCCAAGATACGGGCCAGTTTCAATTTCAACCTCGCGCTTTTTGAGCGGGAGAGCATTCTCCGCATGGTCAATCATTTTTTGGCTTTGCTAAGCGGCGCCATGGAGAAGCCCCAACGGCCCATCTCGCAACTGAACCTGCTCGAAGACGGTGAACGAAAGCGATTGCTCTTCTCCTGGAACCGCGAGCAAGCAGACACTCCGGCGCCATCAGCTTTGCGACAGGCCCTACTCACCCAAATCCGGGAGACTCCCGATGCCATTGCCCTCCTTTCCGTGGAAGATTACGCCTCAGAAGAAGCGGACGGGGTCACTTATCCAGCCCAACAGCTCAGCTTTTCCGAATTGGGAACAAGGTCCCGAATTTTGGCCCATCGGTTACGCGCCGGGGGCGCGGGGCCGGACAGCCTGGTCGCACTATTCGCCGAACGCTCCGTCGATGCCCTCATTGGTCTTTTTTCCATCCTGCGCGCGGGCGCGGCGATCCTACCCATCGACCCTGCCTATCCCGATGACAGAATTGGGTTCATGCTGCGGGATGCGGGCGTTTCCCTCATCCTAACCCACCCCATCCTGGCCCCCCGTGTTGCCGGTCATGAGGGAGAGGTCATCGAGCTCGGGCATAGCCCCACATCCCGGCTTTCCCAAGTAGCCGCATCCGTTCCCGAGCCCATGCCCGACCATCTGGCCTACGTGATCTACACCTCCGGTTCCACGGGTAGGCCCAAGGGAGTCATGATTCGGCAACGGGCGGTTAGCAACCTCGCCGCGGCTCTGCGGACTTTAGAACCCCGGGCCCAACCAAGGCAAGCCAGAGTCGTACTCAATGGACCGCTGGCCTTCGACACCTCCGTCAAACAATGGCTGCAAATGCTGGCAGGCCACGCCCTGGTCGTATTACCAGAAACGCTGCGGCTCGATCCGCCCGGTCTTCTGGCTTTTCTGCGGCGTGCTTGCATCGATGTGCTGGACATCACGCCTTCATTGCTACGCGAGTTGCTCACTGAACTCCCAAACGGAGCCCACTCGGGCTTGCCCGGTCGGGTGCTGCTCGGCGGCGAGGCCGTGGATGAGTTGCTTTGGCGAGAGCTTTGCCGCCTGACTTCCACGCGCTTCTACAACCTCTACGGGCCCACGGAATGCACCGTGGACGCGACTCTTTCTGCCATCGAAGACGAGGAGGCCAAGCCTCATATCGGTCGACCTCTGCCCCGGGTCACCGCCTATATTCTCAATTCCTGGCTACAGCCCCAACCCACCGGTCTACCAGGCGAGCTGTGCATTGGCGGCTCCGGCCTGGCCCGAGGTTACCGCAACCGGCCGGACCTCACCGCCACTCGTTTCATCCCTCATCCTTTTGCCATGGGTTCCCTATGCTTTTACTATGCTTTCGCTACGCTTTTGCTATGGTTTTCGTATGCTTTTGCTGT
>JBGTRP010000969.1:0-2805 GCA_041940685.1 Acanthopleuribacteraceae bacterium | reverse complement strand
TCTCGGACGGCGATGTACACGCCTATTTCAGCCATTACGAGAACCCCTACGATGCCTATATCAACTTCAAGAATGTGTTGAGCGATTTGCGCGAGCATGTACTGGCCATGGATGAAACCTAAAGGGGAAGGGCGCCAACCCGCGGAGATCGCGGTAGGGAAAGCCCGGCGTAGGTTGTGAGGAAAGGGACGCGGAACCACGCGGCGAAAGGATCAGCATGAATCAGGTGAGCAAAAGCGAAGCACGGCCCGATTTCGTTTTCGAAATTAGCTGGGAAGTCTGCAACATGGTCGGCGGCATTCACACGGTTTTGGCCACCAAGGCCGGCAAGATGACCAGCCTCTACGGTGATTGCTACATGGTGATCGGCCCCAAGCTGTGGAATCAGGACCAGCGCGAGCACAAGGGCTTCACCCCAGAGGAGTTTTTGCCCGAGTTGGTGAACCTGTTGGGGGAAAAGGGCATCATCATCGAGACCGGGCGCTGGAATGTGCCCGGCCGGCCGCGCTGTATCCTGGTCGACTTTTCCGAGAGCTACAAGTTCAAGAACCAGATCCTCGAATCCCTGTGGGTGAATTTCAAGGTGGATTCGATCACCGGCGGCTGGGACTACGTGGAGCCGGTGCTGTTCGGCTACACCACGGGTCGGGTGATTCGCTACTGGCAGGACTTCATGCCCGAGCGGCTCAATGTAGTCGCCCATTGGCATGAGTGGATGGTGGGCTCCGGCCTGCTCTACCTGAAAAAAAAGGAACCGCGCCTTGCCTCCGTGTTCACCACCCACGCCACGGTCCTGGGCAGGGCGATCCGCTCGGCCGGCGGCGATCTGGCCGAGGCCATGAAGACCAATGGCGCCGAGGAACAGGCGCGCGCCCTGGGCGTCAAGGCCAAGCATTCCCTGGAGCGCGTGCTCGCGCGCGAGGCCGACTGCTTTACCACGGTTTCCAGCCTGACCGCGGATGAGGCAGAGTCGTTTTTCCAGCGGCGCGCGGACCTGCTGTTGCCCAATGCGCTGGGGGATTCCTTTCCCGATCCGCGATTCACCGAATCCGAAGCCGTTGCCCGGCAGCGGGCCTACCTACTGGAGTTGGCGGGTTGGCTGACCGGGGAAACCTATCATCCCGACCATTGCTTCCTGATGATGACCTCGGGCCGTTACGAGTACCTGAACAAGGGCGTGAACCTGGTGGCGGACGCCCTTCCCGCGGTTGCCGATCGCCTTGCCGGCAAATCGGGCCGTATCCTGATGTTTTTCCTATTGCCATCCGCGGTCAATGGTCCAGCGGCCAGCGTTTGGGCCGCGAAACAGGGAGAACGACCCCCGGGCCCTCCCTTACTCTGTAGCCACGACCTGCAACATGAAGAGCAGGACCCACTCCTGAACCAGCTAGCGCAACTGGGTCTTGAGAACCGTCCGGACCAGCGGATTCACGTGGTGTTCCTGCCCATCTACCTGGATGGCGAGGACGCCCTGGTGGACCGGCACTATTATCAATTGCTCGCGGCATTTGACCTGACCCTTTTTCCCTCTCTCTACGAACCCTGGGGCTATACTCCGCTGGAGAGCATCGGCTACGGCGTGCCCACGGTGACCTCCGACCTGGCCGGTTTCGGGCGCTGGGCCGCCTCCCGCGGCATCGCCGATCCCATGACCTGTTTTGTGCTGGAACGGGCCGAGACGGCCTATGCTTCCGCCGTGGACGAATTGGCCCAACACCTGGTTCGTTTTGTACGGGCCACGCCCGCGCGGCGTCGCAAGGCCGGCGCCGCGGCGCGCGATCTGGCCCGCGCCGCGACCTGGGACTTTTTTGCCAAAAACTACTTAGAGGCCCACCAACTGGCGCTGCACACGCGTGACAAACGTTTCCACGGCCAAACCAAGCGCTTTCCGCCGAACTATCCCCGTCGCGAATCGGGAGGCGCAAACCCGGGCCTGAGTCCGGGTCGAGAAAGACCCGGGATGCGGTTGAAGCCTTTCACCGTACATGCCCGCCTTCCGGATCCCCTGCAACGCTTGCGCGACCTGGCGTACAACCTCTGGTGGTCATGGCATCCCGAGGCGGAAGCGCTGTTCCGCGATCTACAGCCCGAGCTTTGGTTGGCCTCCGGGCAAAACCCGGTCTGGTTTTTGGAAACCATTTCACAAAGTGATTTGGAGGCCGCTATTCAGCGGGAGGCCTACCTGGAGCGGCTTGACGCGGTATTTCAGAAAATGGACGCCTATCTGGCGGATGGCCTTTTCGGACCCGCCAATTGTGAAATCGCCTATTTTTGTATGGAGTTTGGACTGCATCGCTGCCTGCCGATCTATTCCGGCGGGCTGGGCGTGCTCGCCGGCGATCATGTCAAGGCCGCCAGCGACGCCAAGCTGCCCCTGGTCGCCATTGGCTTGGCCTACCGTACCGGGTACTTTCTGCAACGGTTCGACCTCCAGGGCAAACAATTGGCCGAGTCCCCGCCATTGGACTTCACCGCCTTGCCGGCATCCTCGATCACGCGGCGGAATGCGTCGGCCGGGATGCCGCCGCGCTCTTCGATTCCGGGGCCTCGATCGCGATGGAGGCCGCCTGCGCGAAGATGATCGCCACCGAGGCCGTCGGGCGGGTCGCCGACCGGGCCGTTCAGATCCTCGGCGGTGCGGGCTACATGACCGAATATCCGGTGGAGCGAATCTACCGCGATGTCCGACTAATGCGGATCTACGAGGGCACGACCCAGATCCAGCAGCTCATCATCGCGCGGAACATGCTGAAGCGTCACGCGCGCGGCGAGCGGCTCTAGTCCGTCATACCCTGGAAGACCGGC
>JBGTRP010000968.1:0-2811 GCA_041940685.1 Acanthopleuribacteraceae bacterium | reverse complement strand
CATGCACGACCCCCGTTTCAGGTCATGAGCCATTCAAGTTATTCCGAGGAAAACTATCCCGTTTCGCTGGAACAAGCTTGGCGTGGGCTCGCTGGATTGTGTGGTGTGAAGGCCTCTCGCCAAACGCGCGGTCTCATCTTACATTCAGGTGAACCCGCATCACTTGAACATGTATCGACAACGATGATTCGGCGAGTGGGTTTCGTAAAAACCGAGGTTCTGTTCCTTAAATCAACAAATTATGTTGGTTTCCTGGCTGTTCGCTGATGTTTCCCTTTCGAGATGGCGATAATTGTGGGGTGGGGATATCTCCGTCAAGCTCGTTATGCAGGGAAGACGACTCCCCATAAACGAGGAATAACGGCCCATGGACCGAAACTCGGCCCTGGCCGCTTGATTTTGGCGACTGGCGGTGGCTACAATTCAACGCGTTCACATATCGTGGAAAAAAGTCCGTTGCAACCCAAATCACAGATATGGCTTGAGGAGAGACTTAGGGTTTGAGGTCGGTGGATTTTTCGAAGTGAAGTCATAAATTTTATGATATAATTTCACATATATCTCACTTCTTTCGATTTTTTTGTGGTTTTGTTCTTTAATCCCAGATCATTGATGGCCGAATTCGACTCGGCTCCATGTTTGCAATATTTTACCATATAGCATTCAAAATTGAAAAAGTTAAAAAATCAGGGCTTTGGATCAAAAGAAGCGAAAAAGTCAAGGGTGAAATTCAAAAAAGTTAAAATTTTGAAAATGTCAAATTTTCTCGTCAACTGCCTGGGCCGGGCCCGGTTCCGGGCATGTTTCGAGGAGGAAGGAACCGTGAATTGAGGAACCAGGCGCTCCAGCCGCCTCCCCGGGGACCGCTTGTGAGAAAGAGTTTATTCATCCAGGCAAGCTAGGTTCCATCCAGAAATAGGAGATTTCACCACGGAGGACCCGAAGAAATACGCAAAGGATTTTTGATAACTCTATATAATTAAGAAGTTTATGTGTTTTCCCTTCGTGCGGCTTCGTGTTTCTTGTGGTTTGAAAAAATGCGTTTCCGGGCAGGCTCAAGCCATAGAAATTCAAGGGGATGGACGCCAGCGGGCCGAACATTCCCCTGGAAAATGGAGTCAACCCAGGCGAGGGTCCCGGGAAGCATTTTACGGCGATGGCGGCGAAGTTTGCCGCTGTCAGGAGTGGCCGTTCTTCAACCCGGCTTCTATCATGCCATGGGAATCGCGTGGGATGGGAATCCACCGATTTACACCAAAAGCCAAGGGCGAAGCCAGAGTATGGTCGCAGGGATATACCTTAAAAAGGTGGATTTTTCGCAAAAATATGGAAAGACATGAATGGCGAGGTAGAAAAGGGAGCCGCCTTTCGAGTATCTATTGCAACACAAGGCAGACAGTCCAAGCACGGTAAGTCCCGGAAACCCCCGTTCAATGCCTAAGTTCCTATCGCCCACAATTAGGTGGGCGATAAAAAATCTATTTGCAAAATTTAACTGGCTTCCGTAGTGATTATTCTCAGTAAAAAATATTGTACTAATTTAAGGAAACATACTATCTCTCGGCGAATTGAGGCTCGTTAACGACTCATTTTTTTATGATCTTTGCTCGTTTTCTGTATCTAAGTGTGATATAAGTCACCCTGGTTGGATTTATAGCTTTCACTTAAATCCAATACCTTTTATAAGGGTCCGGGTTTTTCATGTGAACCGAGGACGCCTCTCCCTTTTGCCCAAGGGGTCGGGTACACTCGGGCTGGCGCTTCGGCCAGCTTCTTCGCATGCTCTCCACCTCCGTAACCGAGGAGCGAAATCCACCTTGACGTTTCCACCGACTTATGTTCAAAACACCTTGGGGTAAGTTGGGAGACGGCAGCATGCCCTGCCATGCGAGGCCTGGCGTGCTTTGTGTGGGAACGCCCCTTTCTTATGGGTTCGGTCTCCGCTTCATCATCATTTATTCACAAAGGGGTAAGCAGTGGCAACTTTCGTATTTCCAGGTCAGGGTTCGCAGAAAGTGGGAATGGGAGAAGGTCTTTTTGACAAGTATTCGGATCTGACCGCCAAGGCGGATAAGATCCTCGGCTACAGCATCAAAGAATTGTGCCTTGAAGATCCCGAGCGCCAGTTGACCAAGACCCAGTTCACTCAACCCGCCCTCTACGTGGTCAACGCCTTTATGTGGCTGGAAAAGAAAGCGGAGGGCGCCGATCCCAAATATCTGGCCGGCCACAGCCTGGGGGAATACAACGCCCTGTTCGCGGCGGAATCCTTCGATTTCGAAACCGGCCTGCGCCTGGTCCAGAAGCGGGGCGAACTCATGAGCCGCGCCCGGCCGGGCGGAATGGCGGCGGTGATCCGTTTGAGCCGCGAGAAAATTGAGGAAACCCTCAAGCAGAATGACCTGGAAAGCATTGATATGGCCAACTTCAACTCCCCCACCCAAATTGTGATATCTGGGCCCAAGGAAGATATCGAGCGGGCCCAGCCCTTTTTCGAGGAGGCCGGGGCGCGCATGTACAGCGTTCTTCGCGTGGGGAGCGCCTTCCACTCACGCTACATGGAGGATGCAAAGCAGGAGTTTTCCGAGTTCCTGGCCGGCTTCGATCTGGCCGATCCGTCCATTCCCGTGATTGCCAATGTATTGGCGCGTCCCTATCCCGCGGGAAAGGTGCGTGACTTGCTCGCGGAACAGATTACCCACTCGGTGAAGTGGACCGAGACCATCCAGTATCTGATGGGCAAGGGTGAGGAAGACTATGTAGAGGTGGGTCCGGGAAGGGTCCTTGCCGGATTGGTAAAACAAATCAAAA
>JBGTRP010000967.1:0-2818 GCA_041940685.1 Acanthopleuribacteraceae bacterium | reverse complement strand
AAAGGGTCCGGCCGTGCTGATTAGCGCGGGCGAGGCCTGTCCTGCCGAGACCGCCCGGCGCTGGTCCCGGGACCGCCAGTTCTTCAATGCTTACGGACCCACCGAGGCCACGGTCTGCGCCACCATCTCCCGCCATGATCCGGAACGCGACACGGTTACCATCGGCCGGCCCATGGCGCCGGTGCGCGTGCGGATCCTGGACCGCGGCGCGCGGCTCGCGCCCATCGGCGCGCCCGGCCAGCTCTTCATCGGCGGCGTCTCCCTCGCGCGGGGGTACCTCAACCGCCCGGGCCGGAGCGCGGCCGCCTTTTTGCCCGATCCCCTCGGCGCGGAACCGGGCGCGCGCCTCTACGCCAGCGGCGATGCGGCCAAATGGTTGGCCTCCGGGGAGATCGTCTTCCTGGGCCGCCTGGACCAGCAATTGAAGCTGCGGGGGTTCCGGGTGGAGCCGGGCGAGGTGGAGGCGGCCCTGCTGGCGAGCCCGGCCATCGTGGAGGCGGTGGTCATCGCGCGGCCGGACCGCTCCGGCGAGATGCGGCTGTTGGCCTACGTGGTGGGCGCGGATCGGGCCGGCGCGGATGGAGTGGACTTGCGCGCGTTTTTGAAACAGCGGTTACCCGCGCACTTGGTCCCCTCCGCTATTCTGTGGCTGGAGTCGTTTCCGCGCAACAAGAGCGGCAAGGTAGACCGAGGGGCCTTGCCGCAACCGGACCGGTTGGAACGGAAAGGATCGGGCGCCGGCCCGCGGACGCCCACGGAGGAAGTGCTGGCCGCGGATTGGGCGGAGTTGCTGGAGCGGGAATCGGTGGGCATTCACGAGAGTTTCTTCGACCTGGGCGGGCACTCGCTGCTGGCGGTGCGGGTGATGTCCCGGGTGGCGGAGGCATTCGGTGTGGATATGCAGGTCCACGCGCTGTTCGAGGCGCCGACCGTGGCAAAGCTGGCGGAGCGCATCGAGGCCGCGCGGCGGGGCGGCGCGCATGAGCGCCTGCCACCCATCGCGCCCGCGCCCCGCGATGGAGACCTGCCGCTCTCCTTCGCCCAACAGCGGCTGTGGTTTCTCAACCGCTTCGAGGCAGGGGAAAGCCCTGCCGGGGAAACCTCGTTCAACTTGCCCACGGCTCTATGCCTCCGGGGAAGGTTGCGGGTCGATGCCTTGGAAAGGGGTCTTGCAGAAATCCGCCGGCGGCACGAGGTGTTGCGCACCCGTTTCGCGGAACGCGACGGCCGGCCCATTCAGATCATCGCGCGGGCCGATGAAGCGGCCGATCTACCGCTGATCGACCTCTCCTCTCTGGATGTGGAATCGATTCACCGAGCCTCGCGGCGGCTCTTCCGGACGGAGGCGGAAACAGCCTTCGATTTGGAAACGGGCCCACTGTTGCGGCAGCATTTGTTGCGCCTGACCCCGGATGAGCATCATTTGCTGATCACCATGCACCACATCGTTTCCGACGGCTGGTCAGTCGGTATTCTGATCCGTGAAATCGCCCTGCTCTACCGCGCCTTCTCCGCTGGGAACCCCTCTCCCCTACCCGAGCCCGCTTTGCAATACGCGGATTTCGCGGCCTGGCAAAGGCAGTGGTTGGCGGGCGAAAACCTGACCCAACAGCTCGCCTACTGGCAACAGCGGCTCCAGGGCGCGCCACCGCTTTTGGAGCTGCCCACGGACCGGCCGCGCCCATCCCGGCAGCGCTTCCAGGGCGACTGCCGCGAGCTGCACCTGGAGGCTTCCGCCACCGAAGCGCTCAAACGCCTGGCGCGCGAGACCCGCGCCACCCTGTTCATGACCCTTCAAGCGGGCCTTGCGCTACTGCTGGGGCGCTACAGCCGCCAGGACGATATTCTCGTGGGAACCCCGGTGGCCAACCGCACGCAAAAGGGAGTCGAGGGTTTGATCGGCTTTTTTGTCAACACGCTGGTATCGCGCACGGATCTTTCCGGCAACCCCCGCTTCAAAGGGCTTCTGGCGCGGGTGCGCGAGGACGCACTGGCAGCGTACCACCACCAGGAAGCGCCCTTTGAGAGAGTGGTGGAAGCCATTCAGCCGGCCCGTCATTTGAGCTACAGCCCGCTGTTTCAGGTCATGTTCGTTTTCCAGAACCTGCCCGAGGAAGACCTGGTTTTGCCCGGTCTGAGCATTTCTTCGCTGGAAAACGAGACCCGGACCGCCAAGTACGACCTGAGCCTCTACATGGCCGAGCGCGATTCCGGCCTCGTGGGAACGCTGGAATTCAACACCGATCTTTTTGAACCGGGCTCGATCGACCGCATGGCGCGGCATTTTTTGACCCTGTTGCGCTTGGCCTCCACGGAACCGGAGCGGCGCCTTGCTCAACTCTCCCTCCTCACGGAAGAGGAACGGCGCGTTTTGCTCAGCGACTGGAACGAACCCCTGTCCGAAACCCCGGCCAATGGCGGCTTGTTCGCCGAATTTGCCGCATGTGCGCGAAGGATTCCGGACGCAATCGCGCTTCAGGGTGCGCGGCGAGGCAAGGAGGCCCCCGCGTCCTTGGATCGCGAGCTGAGTTACGGCGAGCTCTACCGGCGGGCGCTGGCCCTGGCGCTGCAATTGCGCGCGCGGGGGATCGGACCGGAACACGCGGTCGGCATTTGCATCGAGCGGTCCACGGAAATGGTGGTGGGCCTGCTGGCGATACTCGGCGTCGGCGGGGCCTATGTCCCCTTGGAGCCGGACTACCCGGCCGATCGCCTGTCCTGGATGATGCGCGATGCGGACGCGCGTCTTTTGCTGGCGGACTCCCGGCGAGTCCAAGGAGTCGAGAGTCTGGAAATTCCCTGCCTGGATCCGGATCAC
>JBGTRP010000966.1:0-2819 GCA_041940685.1 Acanthopleuribacteraceae bacterium | reverse complement strand
ATGGGTCAGGCGGCTTCCCTGCGCCTGGTTTTCTGGCCCAAAATCAGCACCATATCGAGGCTGGGGCCGCGCACAACCCGCGTGGTAAGGAAGGTGAAGCCCTGGTCCTCTAGCCACTGTTGCGGTAATCCTGCCTTGATGCCCGTCCTTTTGGCTTTGCCATCCTTCCGTTGAGCTCCGTTTTTGTGAAAATCCACGATCAGCAGCCGGCCCCCGGGCCTCAGCAAGCGGCGGCATTCGCCGATCACCGTCTCGGGCGCCTCCGCCTGACCCAGCACCTGATCGATGGTGACCGTGTCGAATGCATTGCCCGGCAGGTTCAGATGGTACATGTCGCCCTTGCGGACGGAGATATGGCCGAGCCCCGCCTGATGCAACTGGTCCCGGGCCACGGTCAGCATTTCGGTGGAGATATCGATCCCCACCGCGCGTCGGGCAAGAGCGCCCAACAGCTTCAGCATGCGGCCGGCGCCCGTGCCGATATCCAGCAGATCTCCGATTTCATGCCCGGCCAGGCAGTTCAGGATTGCCTGGCTGATTTGGCTTTCCTCCGCGTGTTGGGCGCGCAAGCGGTCCAGTTCCGGCTCCAGCAGGTGAAGCGTGCGAGATGCGGCGCGTCTTCTTGTCTCGAAAATCTCTTCCATGCGGACGCGGTCCAGATCCAACACCGCGTCGGATGGGGGCAAGGATCGCAAAATGCGGTTACAAAAGGCGGCGGCCCGTTCCCCGGAGGCCATGCGGTAGAACACGAAATGGTTCTCTCGGAAACGCTCCAACAGGCCCGCGTCGCACAGCAGTTTGAGATGGCGGGAGACGCGGGGTTGACTCTGGCCCAGGATGCGGGTCAACTCGCCGACCGTGAGCTCGCCTCGCGCGCAGAGCGCGAGCAGACGCAGACGACTTTGCTCGGCAACGGCCTTGAGCGCATCGAGCAACCAATCCAAGTGACCCTCCTTCTGCGAATTCGATCCAGCAAGGCGGATGATACTCCATGATTTCATAAATGTAAATATAAAAATATCTTTATATTAAAAATTTTATCGCCAGCCGTCTGGCGATCCAAGCCTTTACCCATATGCGATGTTTGGGAACGCCAGGGCCGCGGATGCCAGCGACAGGAGGCAAGCCACAAGCGGGAGAACGGCAGAACCCTACTTGAACCTGCCTGGAAACGCATGTTTTAAAACCACAAAGAACACGAAGCCACACGAAGGGAAAACACACAAGATGTTTAGTTTCAATTAGTAGACTCAGGTTCTTCCGTCTTGTTTTCGTGTCCTTGTGGTGAATTTTGTTGTCTCTGGATGGCCTCAAACTTGGAGCCCTGGCTTGTCGCATGGTCCCGCAAATTCCGAGATAGGCGACCCGAGCGGTGGCGTTGTTTTTAGGCCCCGTTTTTCTTGACCTGAAGAGGGATTGGCTTACAATGGCGGGTGGCTGACCGGGCGAGGGCCCCTCGTGGGTTGATTGCCCGGGATTGGAGTGGGGCGTGTCGCAATCACAGGTGATCCCAGAGCTGGAGGAAGTCGCGGAATCGCGCTTGATGCGCATCAGTACCTATGCTTCCCTGACCGTGGCGCTGACCCTGGTGGCGGCCAAGATCTCGGCCTGGCTGTTTACCGATTCCCTCAGTCTGTTGTCTTCTTTGATCGACTCGGTGATGGATGCGCTGGCTTCCGCGGTGACCCTGGTCGCGGTGCGCCACGCGCTGAGGCCCGCGGATCGGGAGCATCGTTTCGGACATGGAAAGGTAGAGGCCTTGGCCGGCCTTTCCCAGGCCGCCTTCATCGCGGGTTCGGCCGTATTTTTGTGTTTTGAATCGGTGGAGCGCTTCATCAATCCCAGCGCGGTGACGCGCGGCGGCTTGGGCATCGCCGTGATGCTGTTCTCCATTGTGCTGACCCTTGGCTTGGTGGCCTTTCAATCGCAAGTGGTGCGCCGTACGGGTTCCCTGGCCATCAGCGCGGACAAGCTGCATTACGTGGGCGACCTGCTCATCAATGCCGGGGTGATCCTTTCCCTGGTCCTCTCCAGCTATTTGAATTGGACCTGGGCGGACCCCCTGTTCGGTTTTGCCATCGCCCTTTTCATCCTCAAATCGGCATGGGAAATCGCCAAGGGCGCGCTCGATATGTTGATGGACCGCGAACTCCCCGAGGAAGAGCGCGACAACATTCTGGAAATCGTTCGCTCTTTTGGCAATGAGGTGAAAGGGGTCCACGATCTGCGCACGCGCGCCAGCGGCATTCAAACCTTTATTCAATTCCACTTGGAGTTGGACGGCAAACAGCCGCTGCTACGCGCTCATGAGATCAGCGACCGCGTCATGAAGAAGGTCATGGAAGCCTACCCCAACGCGGAAGTCCTGGTGCATCAAGACCCGGCCGAAATCGATGAGGATATCCCGTTCTTCCCCTCCAAGACCTAGACGAAAACGCGGGACCGTCTCCCCGCCGCGCTATGGGTTAAAAAATCCCGAGAACGGTCGGAGGCGACCGGAGATGCTTGGCGGCGATTCTGAAGCGCAATCTTGTCCGGTCTTTTTCTCGGCAGAGCCAGCTTCCGTGGGTTGTGGACCAATCGGCTCGTCTTCCACCCCGATTTCTCTATCCTCGTCGATGTATTGGGGTTGAGGGCTTAATTCCGTTAAAGTTACATACTTTTGGTGAAATTCTTGAAATTTCACAATAATTGGTGAATTTCCGGAAATTTCACTAAAATCACTAAAATTTAGAGAAATTTACAATTCTTTCGATTTTTTAGTGAAAATGCGTAAAAATTCGCCCCAGGCTACCAACCTAAGAGAAACGCATGGATTA
>JBGTRP010000965.1:0-2819 GCA_041940685.1 Acanthopleuribacteraceae bacterium | reverse complement strand
CCAGTTTTGCTTCATCCACCGCCAACTATCCGGCGTGTCCAGCCAGCGGATGGGGCTGCCCGAGGTTCCGCTGGTCTGGTGGTAGCGCGTGTAGGCCTTCAGGGGATAGGTGAGATTGGCGCCGTAGGGGGGGTGGGCGGCCTGGTCCTCGACCAGTTCGGATTTGGTGGTCAGCGGACAAGCGGCGAAGAATTCGGAAAGGCTCTGAAGCGGAATTTGGAGGCCCGCGTCCTCGAATTTGCGGCTGTAGAACCGGTTATCGGGGGTCAGCGCCTGTAAAAGACGGTTCAGCGACTCCAATTGTTCTCGTTCCAGGCTTGGATTGGCCACGATTCGGCTACTCCCCTCCACCTCGCCCGGCGGCCCTAACCCGCGGCCGCGGCGGTCTTCGCCAGAGGGCCGCCATGGGCCAGGGATTCGGGTAGCGCGGCAAATTCGCCGATGGCGCGAAACAGCCCGCTCAGGTCCTGAAACACGTTGCCGATCAGGCAATCCGTCAGATCATGGCGGTAGTTGGGATGTTTTTTCATGAAACTGCCGAAATTGAAATTCAGATCGTAAAAGGCGTACACGAACTTGCGCATGACCTCGATTCCGTGGCGATATTTGCGGGAATAATCTTCGAACCGGGCGGCCGAAAAGTCCTGATGGCGGTGACATTGCTCCACGGCATCGGCCACCAGTTCCCCGCCCACCAGGGCCAAAAACACACCCGAGGAAAAAACGGGGTCCAAAAAGGTGAGCGCATCGCCGGCCAGCACCAGTCCGTCGCGTGCGCAAAATTGCGAGCGGTAGGAATAATCGCCGGTGGCCCGCACGCCGTGGCGGGGTTCCGCGTCCTTGACATGGTCCCAGACCCAGGGTTGCTTACGCAACTCGCGCCATAACACGGCCTCGGGATCCTTGGATTCCGAGAACAGATAATCCTTGTCAGCGACCACGCCCACGCTGGTGAAGTCATCGGCCAGCGGGATGTACCAAAACCAGCCCTTGCCTTCCACGTAGGCGATGGTCGTGGTGCCCTCGTCGATGCCCTCATCCCGCTTGGCGCCTTTGAAATAGGTCCAAATCGCCGTTTTATGCAGTCCGCTTTCCGCGATGCGCCAGCGGTTGCGGTTCATGGCCAAACCATCGCGTCCGCTACAGTCTATGGTGATGGGCGCGTAAAAGTTTTTTTCCCGGCCGTCCCGCGTCACCGCGCTTACCCCCACGACCGCGCCGTCTTTTTTGAGGGTGTTTTTAACCCGTGTTTCCTGAAGAACGCGCGCACCCTTTTCCTCGGCGTTTTGTAGGAGCATGTGATCGAAACGGGATCGCTCCACCTGCCAGGTTTTGGTGCAGGCATGATCCATGTGGTCGAAAAAATAGAAGGGTTGCGAGGTGTCGCCCTTCATGCCCACGAACTGAACGCTGTATTTCTCCACGAAGCCGGCAGCCTCGATTCGGTCGATCATGCCGATCCGTTTCAGTGGGAAATAACAGAACGGGATCAGCGATTCACCGATGTGGTAACGGGGAAAGCGTTCCTTTTCCAGCACCAGCACCCGTCTGCCATGTCCCGCCAGGACCGCGGCCGTGGTCGAACCCGCCGGACCGCCACCCACCACGATGGCCTCGAAATGATCGGATTGCTTCATGATCTCCCCTTCCGGGCGCTCTCAAAACCTCAGCGCCATGTCCTTGAGGCGCAAAAGAATGTAGTTGCCGGTCGCGTTTGCTCCAAATGGGCAATCTTCATCCTTCTAGATGTTACGACAGCGCCTATCGATAGTTCAAATGGGGAGCGCTGTTCCGGGTTCTCATCCTGTTTGGCGAAATGGCGCCTGATGCGTCAAGAGAACCCTTTCCATGCATGCCCACTCACCAAAAATCGTCGGGGTGGAGCCTTTCCCACAAAACTGTGTTCGCGGTTCTCGATCCACCGGATGCAATTTTTTTTGCCGCCCCATGATCTCCGCATCGGCCACGCGTCGATATAGGGGTAGAGATGTTCCTCCTTACGCCCGTTCTCATGGGCGGTTCGACGGTTCCCCCAAGTCGAAGTCTCCATAGGTCAAATTCTCCGTGAATGCGACAAGGGGCTTCGTTTCAGCCCGGTCGGTCCAACCGGCCGGGTTTTTTACCCGTGGCCTCCAGGAAAGTAGAACTCTCATATCGGCGAGGGTCAGCTTCTTTTGTGGATCGGGACGCCAGGTCCAACCGGTCCGGACAAGACGGTATGGGTTACCGGCATTTCTTGGGCTAACGAGGCTTTCACTGCCTGCTTTTGCCTTTCCTATGGAAAAATCTCGCGGAGATCTTACCGTCTAGACGGCTAGTTGGAGATCGCCCGGGATCTTTGGATCATCGAGGTTTCGGTCTGGCGCAAATGAACCTCCTCCGATGAACAGCGACTCAACGCGCGCTGGATCTCGACCACCTCGCGATCCTCGTGCGGCAACATGGTCAAGGCCTCCAGAAGATGGAATTCCGCCTCGCCGTACCGCCCCTGGCTTTCCCGCAACAGGCCGAGCCCCATCAATGCGAAACCCAGTTGAGGATGGGTTTGGCCGTAGGCTTTGCGGTAATGGTGGATGGCCGATTCCAGACTCCATTGGGCCTGCTGATCCCGGCCGAGGATGACAAACAGCAAACCCAGTTCCCGTTGGATTCGCGCCACGCTTACATGCGCGGGCCCTACCAGCCGGGTTTTGATGTCCAAGGCTTGGCACAGAAGGCTTTCCGCGCTATCAAAGGCGCCCATTTCCCGTCGGACGATGCCCAGGTTGCGCATGGCCCGCGCGGTATCGCGATGTTGCTCTCCCTTGGCATCGCGAAAG
>JBGTRP010000964.1:0-2823 GCA_041940685.1 Acanthopleuribacteraceae bacterium | reverse complement strand
ATGGTCGACATGGCCCACGTCGCCGGGCTCGTCGCGGCGGGCGTGCACCCGAGCCCCGTTCCCTGGGCGGACGTCGTCACCTTCACCACGCACAAGACGCTGCGTGGCCCCCGCGGTGGCGCCATCCTCTGCACGAGCGAGCTCGCCGACGTCATCGACAAGGCGATGTTCCCCGGGCTGCAGGGCGGCCCGCTCGACCACGTCATGGCGGCCAAGGCCGTGGCTTTCCGCGAGGCCATGGCCCCGGAGTTTTCCGATTACGCCCATCGCATCGTGGAGAACGCGGCTGCGCTCGCGGAAACCCTGCTCTCGCAAGGGATGCCGGTTCTCACGGGAGGCACGGACAACCACCTGCTGCTGCTCAATGTTGCCGAGGGCTTCAACCTGACCGGCCGTCAGGCGGAAACCGCCTTGCGCAGCTGCGGCATCACCCTCAATCGCAATTCCCTGCCCTTCGATCCGAACGGCGCCTGGTACACCAGTGGATTGCGTATCGGTACGCCCGCGCTCACCACCCTGGGCATGGGTCCGGCGGAAATGAAGGAAATCGGCGCCATTTTCAAGTTGGTGCTGACCAACACCGAGGCCGAAATCAAGACGAGGGGTAAAGACAAGGGCGCGCGCAGCCTGGTGAAATACAGCCTGGATGAAAGCGTGATTCAACAAGCCCGCGATCGGGTAGCGGCGCTGTTGTCCCGTTTCCCGCTCTATCCCGAATTGGATTTGGAGCTGCTGCTGACGGGTTTGCCTTCCGGCGAGAGCTAAGGGCGCCGCCGGCCGCGCTCAAGCAAGGGCAAAAGCCCGTTCCACCACCCAATAGAGTCCAATGGCGCCGATCAGCAGCGATCCCGGGACGACCACCCATTTGCGGTATTCCGGCCGGTCCCGCAATCGTCCCAGCAGCAGGAAGGCGAACAGCAATACGCTGATTTGACCCAACTCCACGCCGATATTGAAGGCGATCAAGGCGAGGACGGTCCCACCGGGAGGCAGGCCCAGTTCCGCGAGCACCCCCGCGAAGCCGAGCCCGTGCAACAATCCGAACAGGAAGACGATCAGCAGGCGATGTGGTTTCAATTCCTTGGCGAATAGGTTCTCCACCGCCACGTAGACGATGGAAAGCGCGATCAGCGATTCCACCAGCCGCGCGGGCAGGGAAAAAATCGCCAGCACCGCAAGGGCGAGGGTGATCGTGTGGGCCAGGGTGAACGCGGTTACCTGCAAGAGCAAGGGCCGCATGCGCGCGGCCATCAGGAAAAGACCCAACACGAAAAGGATGTGATCCAAACCCCTGGGTACGATATGCAGAAAACCCAGGCCCAGATATTGCCGCATCACCGCCGACCAGCCGCGCCGCGCGGGAGCTTGAAGGGCGATCGGATCGCTTTGCGCGCCGCGCGTCAATAGCAGCGGCGCATCGGGCGGGAAGTTATGTCGCTCCACCACCAGGGATACCGGCGGCAGGCTGCGCGAGGCCATGAGCGTGAAGTGGGAGGCGTCCTCGGGGATCCTGCCCTCGAAATGCGCCCTGGTGCCTATGAAGGTCGGAATCCTATTCTCGGACAAGGGTTTCCCCAACTCTGGGAAGGAAATTCGCAAATCCGCGGCTTCTCCGTCAAAGCGCAGCCGGATTCTCCGCTGCAAAAAGTCGCGCAATTTGTTCAACAGCGGTTCCAGCTCTTCGCGCGGCATGCTGGCCAGGGTTTCGGCGAGCGCTTGGGAATCCGCGTCCGGGGGCGCGCCAAGGGCGAAGGCGTCCAGGTCACAGATTAGCGCCATCTCAAAATGGTCCTGTCCGAGTTTGAGACGGGCCTCAGAAATGGTGAAATCATGGGCGGCCAAGCGCAATGCGCCGGCAAACGAGGCGAGAAGAAGACCAAGCCTCAGGCCGGCATTCAAACGGGTCCGCGGGCGAAGAAATTTCATGGATGCAATCCCCTGAAGGCCTTGCCATCGGGTTTCCGGCCGGAAAAACCGCGGGAACCCTCGGAAGAAGATCCGTTGTTTTCCGGCGCGATTTCGAAAAAAGGCGATCATCCCTAGCAGGACAATCGCCTTGCATGTTAATGAGGGTGCGAGCCGGTGCGGCTCGGCCCCGTTTTACGGGTTTGCGATCGCAAACAGCTTGGAGCGGGTGGCGATGTACAAAACCCCATTGGCGGGAGAGGGCGTGGTATAAATCGCGGCGCCCATGTTGATTTCATTGATGACCTTTTTTTCCTTGCCGGTGGCGAGAATGCACATGTCGCCATCCTCGTCGCCGATATAGATTTTGTTGTCCACGATCATGGTCGAGCCCCAAATCGCGGCGAAAAGATCATGCTTCCAATAGGGTTTCCCGGTTTTGACGTCGAGGCAGTAGAGGAAGCCTTCCAGGTCGCAAATGTAAAGCAGGCCATCGTGAATCGCGACGGTAGACATGGTGCGTCCGAAGTCCTTGTTCCCAAAGTGCCAAATTTTCCCGGAATCGGTGATGTCGCCGGTACCGGTGGCGTCGATGCCGTAGAGATGCCCGATCCCGGTGCCGTGCTCCGGATCCTGGCCCACGCCGATGAATACCTTGTTGTCGTGGATCACCGGGGTGGCGATGAGGTTGTTGCGCGTGCCGTAGCCGCCCAACTCCCATTTGGAGTCCTTGGGGTTGCAGTCGAACTTCCAGATCAGGTCGCCGGTCTCCGGGTTGAGCGAGTAAACCCAGCCATCGCCGCCGGGGAAAATCGCTTGCGCCTTGCCGTTGATGACGCCATAGGCGGGCGAGGACCACTGGCCGTGGAGCACTTGGTTTTCCAGCACGTATTCCCAAACCAACTCGCCGGTCTTTTT
>JBGTRP010000963.1:0-2829 GCA_041940685.1 Acanthopleuribacteraceae bacterium | reverse complement strand
AAATGGCGTTCACCACCGCGGTCAGGAAATAAAGGAAGCTCAGGTTGCGATGGGGTTCTTTTCCGGGTTCCAACAGGTTTTCGCCATCCGAGGTCTGCATGCTCCAGTTGAGGTGTTTGCCGGAGCCGTTGACCCCGGCAAAGGGTTTCTCGTGCAGTAGGGCGGCCAGGCCATGCTCCCGCGCCACCTTTTTAATGACCTCCATGGTGACCTGGTTGTGATCCGCGGCGAGATTGACGAACTCGAAAATTGGCGCGGTCTCGAACTGGTGGGGTGCCACCTCGTTGTGGCGGGTTTTGCTGGGCACGCCCAGATTGTAGAGCCGGGTTTCCACATCCTGCATGAAGGCCAGCACGCGGTCCTTGATGCTGCCGAAGTAATGGTCTTCCATCTGCTGACCCTTGGCCGGCCTACAGCCGATGACGGTGCGGCCGGCCATGACCAAATCGGGCCGAGCCTCAAAGAGCTCGCGGTCCACCAGGAAATACTCCTGCTCGCAACCCACGGTGGCCTGGACCTTGACCCGCTTGCCGGTCAGCAGTTCGACCGCGCGGGAGGCGGCCTTGTCCAGGGCCTTTACCGAACGCAGCAGGGGCGTTTTCTTGTCGAGCGCCTGTCCGGTATAGGAAAAAAAGACGCTGGGGATGCAGAGCACCGGAACCGCGCCATTCATGAAAACGAAAACCGGGCTGGAAAGATCCCAGGCCGTGTAACCCCGCGCCTCGAAGGTGCTGCGCATCCCGCCGGAGGGGAAGCTGGACGCGTCCGGCTCGCTTTGAATGAGTTGGCTGCCGGAGAAGCGCTCGATGGGCTGGGCGTCGGAGTCGAAGCCGAAAAAGGCCTCGTGTTTCTGCGCGGTGAGCCCGGTCATCGGGTGGAACCAGTGGGTGTAGTGGGTCACCCCCTTGGAAATTGCCCAATCCATAATGGTTTGCGCGATGACATCCGCATCGTTGATAGGGAGCTTGACGCCGTTTTCAATGGCGTTCTGAAGCGCGTGGTAGGTGGCCTTGGGCAGCCGCTTCTTCATTTCCGCGAGATTCAGGACATGGGAGCCGAAAGTTTCAGATGTGGGGGTCATGATGTTCTCCTCAACCGTGGGGGGTTTGGGTTTCCTGCCGGGATGGGGTGCGGGATCAAGGGCGCTCGACCCGTGGCGGCATTCGAATGGACGCCGGGACGGACCGGTCCCCAGCGCGCGCCGTAGGGGTCGACGCACCCTCGGGGAGGGGTTCCGGGGGGAGACATACGCCAAAAGCGTAGAGCCCAGGGCGCCCGCGATTTCCCGATTTTCGCGGGGGATGGCCTCGTGGCCCTGGTCGGCATGGCGAGATTTCCTTCCGTGAACAAAAGCGGGGTCCTCGTCATTTGGATCGAAGCTCGGTTTACACGGAGCGCGGGATTAAAAAATGAGGTAAGGAAGGGCGAAGATGAACGCCATCGGTTTCCCGAGGCGATACACCATGCAAAACCGTTTATGTTGGCAAATTTCCCGGAGTTTGTACAGGAGAAATTCAGCCGGGATTCCGTCTTTCCGCGCGGGACTCCCGGGTTTTGCCGCCGCCACATGGAAAAGCCAAATCTTACTGGTTATAAATGGCTTAAACCAAACTAGCCGGGCGGGTCGGAAACCTCTTCGACGGACTCCGAGGCAGCGCGCCGATGACCGGCAAGAAACAGGGCGATCATTTCCTCGGCGCATTCATGGGGCGACATGCGGCGGGCGTCCATGGCCTGCTTGAGGGCGGGTAGGCGCGCGGCGACCGCGGCGTCGCCGTGCAAGGCGTCCAGCAGGCGGCCACGCAGCAGCTGCGGCGTGCGTTCGCTCCAGCGTACGCCCTGGTAGGTGTTGACCCGACCGGGCTCAGGCAGCACGACGATGCGCGTGCCGTCGAGCAGCTGGTTGCTGACCGGGCTGTTCACCCGCAGCGACCAGTCGACCCGTTGCGTCTGCGGCGGCAGCGCAGTGGCCGGCAGCAGATAGATATCCAGCGGTTCGCTCTGCGGCAGGATCGAGCAGGCGCCGAGCAGGGCGGCGGCCAGCAACAGGGTGAGACGCTTCATGGTTGGAACTCCTTGATGCTGTCGCTGCGCAGCAGGTAACCGCTGGGGTCCTGCTCCAGGCGGCGGGAAAAGCCGCGCAGGGCGCCGAGGGTTTCGCGCAGCTCGCTGATCGTCGGGCCGAGATCGCCGAGGCCCTGCAGACCGCTGTCCAGTGCGCCGCGGTTGTTCTGCAGCAGCTCCTCGATATTGCGGCTGCTGCGCTCGAGCGAGGCCATCAGGCGCTCGGCGCTTTCCAGCACCTGGCTGCCCTGGCTGTCGAGCAGATGATTGGCGTTCTTCATCAGCGCGGCGGCTTCGCGGGTGGCGGCGCTGGTCTGGCGCAGGGCCTCGCTCAGCTCGCCACGCTGGTCGGCGAGGCCGGCGGTGGCCTGTTCGAGGTTCTCCAGGGTGCGCGCCACCCGCTCGACGTTGTCCCGCGAGAGCAGGTTGTTGGCGCGGTTGAGCAGGCGCGTGACGCTGCTCACCAGGTCCTCGCCATTGGCCATCAGCCGCGACAGCGGCGAGCGGTCGGCGACTATGATCCCCGGCTGACCGTCCTTGCCCTTGAGCGGCGGACTTTCCGGGCTGCCGCTGTACAGCTGGATCACCGCCAGGCCGGTGATGCCGGTGATCGCCAGGCGAGCGCGGGTATCCTGCTTGATCGGCGTGTTGCCGACGATGCGAATGCGTGCGCGCACCGTGCGCGGGTCATCGGGGTCGAGGCCGAGGCTGATCACGTCGCCGACCTTGATCCCGCTGTACTGCACCGCGCTGCCCTGCGACAGA
>JBGTRP010000962.1:0-2829 GCA_041940685.1 Acanthopleuribacteraceae bacterium | reverse complement strand
TGATTTTGTGCGTTGGATGCGGCAGCATCATCGGGATACGCCGGTTTGTTTGATTACGGGTCTCAACCTCGACAAGGTCGAGCCCAATGACGCGGTTCAGGTATTGCAAAAACCTTTCTCCGCCAAAAGCATTATCTCGGTGATGAAGTCGTTCCAACTCAAAGGGGCATGAACGGGCGGCGCCTCATTCATAGCGGGATGCCTCCCAGCCGATCAAGGTGAACCGAAAAGGGCTAACCTGCATCCCGCTGTAACAAGTTCAAAGCTGTAAGCTCCAAGCAGCAACCTGAGTTTGCTCTGCCCTTGCTTGTTGCTTTCAACTGCCGACTTGGCGTTCCGAAAACTTGCAACAAGAGTAAAGATGTTGACCGCCAAGGCGGCTAGGGTCGCCGTTTTCGTGGCCAGGGGAAGAAGCGCGGCTTGTGCGCCATTCGCACCACCCATTCCGGGTTTTGCCGCAGCGTCGCTTCCTCCAAGTTGATGCGGGCGCGCAGGACGGCCAGATTCCAAAGAGTCAGGATTAGGGCGCTCCAGTAAAGCTGGTAAATCAAGGGGATGAAGGCGATCTCGAGAAACACCACCAGGTAGTTGGGGTGGCGAATATAGCGGTATGGTCCCTGGTCCTTGATGGGGTAGTTCCGGCCATGGACCACGCGTACGTTCCAGGAGCGGCCCAGGCTTCTCAGGGTCCAGAATCGAAGCAAAAGCGCGCAGAAGGTGACCGCGATGGCCAGCCAGGAAATCACCCCCCCGAACGGGGGCCGTCTCCAAAAAAGCTCCAATGGCTGAATGACGAAAAAGGCCACATGCAGGCCCACCATCCAAATAAAGCCAGGCTCCCGAAAAGCCCGCGCCCGGGTATGGGTGGCCAGGTTGCGCTTGGAAACGCGCAGCTCCCAGAGCCGAAAACCCGCGGTCAACACCAGAAAAGCCAGAAAATACAGCATGTGCGCCTAGGCTTGTTGGAGCGATGCCGCGGTTTCAGCCACCCAACGGTCGATCAATGCATCGCCGCTGGGCGGGTCAATCCGTTTTCCCGACGACCGCGTTTGAATGCGAAACTCGTTCAGCACCACGGGTTCTCCACTTTCCGGGCAGGTGTCCGGGGCGGCCAAATAGAATTCGTGAATCAGGCGCACGAAGGTGTCTACCGTGTAATATTGCTGCAATTCCATGGGCGTGACTTGTTCCGGCAGCGCCACGGATGCGAGCTCGGGCATGCGCTGCAGGATGATGTTCTTGCCCATTTCCGTGAGCATTCCCTCGCGGAGGATGGTTTCTTTACCCAGGGCGTTTTCCAACTCCTCCACCGCGTTCTTGTCGCTGAACTCGAAGCCGAAAAACTCCTGTAAACAAAAGCTCGTTTCAATCAAATCCAGGGAATCGAAACCGAGCTCCTTAACCAGGGGCGCATCCGTTTTCAGTGGCCCCTGAAGTTCAACATTGTCTTCAATAATTTTCATGACCTTGGCCCGGATAGCCTCGGGTGTGGGTGCCTGTTTCATAATTGTCGGCCTTTCAAGCAAAAGCGATCGTTTTCTCGATTCGCCTACAAGTACCACGAAAGCGCATAAATACAAATCCTTAGTTTTGAGAACCTTGTCCAGACGGGCCGCGCGAAGGGCGCAAGGGTTGGGTTCATCGTCCGGACTCGCGCCGAAGCGCGGTGGAGGAGAGGTCCCGATGGGGATGATCCTCCAAGGGTATGACCTCACAATCGGGGTTTGCTTCCCGCAACCAGCGCAGGGCCGCCTCGCGCTTCCCGGCATCCGCTCGCCTCGGCGCAACGAAAATACGGTCCATGTGGCGAACCAGGCGCCGGGCTTGTAACCAGCCCGGTAAACTTTCCAAGCTGTCCTCGCCCAGCAGCAAGCCTCTGGCGGGTGCGCGCACGTAGGGGAACCAAGCCACGGTTGGGTTGGGCGTTTCCATCCCACAAAACCCGGGAAAAACGGCGGTCCGGTGCGAGGCCACCGCTCGGCGGATCGCGCGATAGAGCTTCCAGGCGCATGCGGTAAGGGTCTCCGCTTTAAATGGATTGGCGTCGGGCAACACCAACAGCGAACCTTCTTGTTTTGGAAATAGGGAGACACAGGCCTCGTGGCCCTTGTGCCAGGGATTGAAGGATCCCCCAAAAAAAACCAGCCGATCCTTCCATTCGAGCGGAACGCCCGGCGCCCGAATCCCGGCCAAAGCCGGGGCGTAATTCGGCATACACGGCCAAAAACGGCCCAGAGCCTCACATAAAATGGCGCCATGGTCGAAGGCCAACTCCTCCAGGTCCGCCAGCGGCTGCCAAAACGCCCGGGCCGCGTCGTCCCCCGCCCGTGGCGGCACGGCCTCGGGTAAGTAGAACAGATAGGGCTGGGAGAGGGTCCAGCCGCGCGGATCGCGTCCCTTTCGCGCCCGGAGGCTCAGCGGCAAAGCCCGAGCGGCGTCTGGTTGAATCCCGGTCTCTTCTTCAAGCTCGCGCCAACATGCCCGCAAGGGGATCTCATAGGGGTCAACAAAACCGCCGGGCAGCGCCAGTCCGTCCTGGTAGGGCGGCAGGGCACGCTGAATGACCAGCAGGCGCATCGCATCCCCCTGGCCGCTGAGAACCACCGCGTCCACGGTGAAACTGGGCTTGGGGTAATCGGGCATGCGTGACCCTCGCCTGCGGGCGGACTATCGTCTCGCGTGAATGGCCAATATATGCGCGCAGCAGCAAGTCAGCCGCTTGGCGAAGGGGATGTGGAGAAATTCGTTAGGACCGTGCGCGTTGCTGGCCGGACCCAATACGCCGGTCACCACGAATTGCGCCTCGGGAAACTTTTCACCAAGCATGCC
>JBGTRP010000961.1:0-2831 GCA_041940685.1 Acanthopleuribacteraceae bacterium | reverse complement strand
TGCGTGCAGGCGGTGGCCGGTTTCCGCGCGCGGGGTTACGCCACCATCATGATCAACTGCAATCCCGAAACGGTGTCCACGGATTTTGATGTGGCCGACCGGCTCTACTTCGAGCCGCTCACGTTGGAACGGGTCCTGCGCGTCCTGGAGTTCGAGCGGCCGGACGGCGTGGCCGTGGCCTTCGGCGGCCAGACGCCCTTGAATTTGGCCCTGCCCTTGGCGAAAGCCGGTTTCCATATCGTGGGAATTTCCGGACAGACGATCGATTTGGTGGAAGACCGCGAGGCTTTTTCCGCGATCATAGACCGACTGGGCCTGCGCCAGGCCGAACACCGCACCGCGCATGATCTGGAGAGCGCGCGCGAACACGCCCGCGACTTGGGCTATCCCCTCATGGTCCGGCCCAGCTTCGTTCTGGGAGGGCGGGCCATGTCGATTGTTTTTGACGACGAGGATCTGGAGTCCAGCCTCCGGCTCGCGCTCGCGGCCGCTCCCAACCAGGCCATTTTCATCGACCGCTTCCTCGACGACGCGGTGGAGTTGGATGTGGATGCGCTCTCCGACGGCCGTTCCGTTTGTATCGCGGGCATCATGCAGCATATCGAGGAGACTGGCATCCACAGCGGCGACTCCTCCTGCGTCCTGCCTCCCGCCCTGTTGACGCCCAACCAGATCAAGGAAATCAAGGCCGCGACCCGCGCCCTGGCCGCGGAGCTGAAAGTGGTGGGATTGCTGAATGTGCAGTACGCGATTTGGAACGAGGCGCTGTACGTGATCGAGGCCAACCCCCGATGCTCGCGAACGGTCCCCTTCGCGGCCAAGGCCATTGGCCTGCCGCTAGCGGAACTCGCCGCCCGCGTGATGGCCGGGGCGACCTTGGAGGAGTTGGATGTCCCCCTGGATCCCGAACCGGCCATGTGGCATGTCAAATCGCCGGTGTTCCCCTTCAACAAATTCCCCGCCGAGGACCCGGTGCTGGGACCGGAAATGAAATCCACGGGCGAGGTCATGGGCAATGCCCATAGCTTCGGCAATGCCTTTGCCAAAGCCTACCGCGCCACGGGATTCAAGCTGCCGCGCGAGGGCCGGGCTTTTATCAGCGTCAACGACCGCGACAAGGCGGGCGCGCTAGAAATATCCCGCGAGCTTTACCAACTGGGCTTCGATCTGTTTGCCACGGAAGGCACGGCCTCCTATCTCAGCCGTTTCGGCCTGCCCGTCACCACGCTCAAGAAGCGCCATGAGGGCGGACCCAATATTCTGGACCTATTGGAGGAGAACAAGATCGCCCTTATCATCAACACCCCGATCGGCAAAGAAAGCCATCATGATGACCAGCATATTCGCCACAACGCCATGCGCTTTCACGTGCCTTGCCTGACCACGCTCTCCGCGGCGCGCGCTCTGGTCCAAGCCATTCGCGCCATTAAGGCCGAGCGCCTGCACATCAACTGCCTGCAGGATTTCAAGAGCGGTTGATCGGGGTTCCCGATCAGTTCACCCGATGCTTGCCCTCGACTTCATTCAAGAGACTTTCGATGTCGGAAACATATTGTGACCCTGTCGCCTTTAATCCATGCACGCTTTCCTGGAGTAGCCGGCGTCCCTCCGCAACGCCCCCCTGATCGGCAAGACACTTGCCCAACAGACCCTTGTAAACCAAGGTTTTTTCATCGTCGGCGCCAGCGGTCGCTCCCGAGATTTTGAAGACCTCGCGGAAAATGGACTCGGCCCGCTCCAGTTCGCCCATTTTTTGCAAGTTTTCCGCTTGGGTCGCACGGGTGATGAGGGTCTTTTCATGGGTTTCGCCAAAAGTGGTTCGCCTTCCCTGGTAGGCAAGCTCCAAATATTTCGCGGCTTCTTCGCTATCTCCCGCTTTCATGAAGGTATTGCCAAAAATGTGAAAGAGCAAAAGCTCCTGGGAGTTGGCCCGTTCGGGATCGATTTCTTCCAGGTCGACGCCGTTGCGCAGCAGGTCAAGCGCCTCCTCGATCCGCCCCATTTGGGTCAAGGTCCCCGCCAAATTGCTGAGCGTCATGATGGATTTGAGGTGGTTTCGGCCGAAAATTTCCCGCCGCAGGGAAAGCGCCTCCCGATATTGTTCTGCCGCTTCTTCAAACCGCCCCTGATCTTGCAAGGACTTCGCCAGATTGTGCATGGAGTCCGAGACGGCCGGAACGTCCGCCTGTCCCCAAATCTCCAAGTTGCTGGCCAGGGTTTGGCGGTGAAGGTTCTCGGCCTCCTGAAAGCGGCCCAAATTGGAGAGGAGGTTGGCGTAATTGTTTTGAGTGACCAGGGTTTGGGGGTCTTCGGGACCCAGTTGTTCCCTTTGAGCGGCCAGGGTCTTTTTGAACAACGCGGCCGAATCTTCTTTCCGATTCGTCTTGGCCCACACAAAGGCAAGGCCGCCCGCGGCGACCAGGGTGCGCCGGTCCCGCTCACCGGAAAGGGCGCGGAAACCATCGTAACACTCCTGGTAAAGTTGCTCGGCCCGAGCATAATCCCCTTCGCGGTAATGGACGTAAGCCAGCGCGCTTTTGGCTTCCAAGGTAGAGGGATGCTGCTCGCCGAAGAGCCCGCGACGCAGATTCACCGATTCCAGTAGCTGCTCATGGGCCTCCTCGGTCAGGCCCAAACCTCGAAAGGACCTGCCCAAGACCAGGCGGGTGGCCGCTTCGATTTCGGGACGTTCCGCGTACTGGTCTCCGATCCTTTTGGCGGCGATCTTGAGGATTTCCTCACCGGTAACCTCATGCCCGGAGCGATAGGGCCCCACTTCCTCAAAAAATGCTAACGGAAAAGTCGTTGACCGCCTGGACCGTGGCCAGGGC
>JBGTRP010000960.1:0-2831 GCA_041940685.1 Acanthopleuribacteraceae bacterium | reverse complement strand
CCGCGGCAACTCGGCCACGTGGTCCCGGTGGGATTCCAGCACCCGTAGCTTTTGGCCGAGATGCCGGCCATACCAAGGCTCGCGCGCCGCCCGGGTGAGCTGAATCTCGTAAAGCCCCAATTCCCACCCCGACGGGTTGACCTCGGAACGACCGCCCAGGGCGTTGGCCACGGCCTGATGGCCGAAACACACGCCCAGTAGCCTCACTTCTCGATCCGCGATTTCGCGGATGAGGTCGTTGAGCGCGAGAATCCAGGCATGGGGCTCATGGGCGGTTTCCGCGCTGCCGGTGATCACGAACCCATCGTAATCCCGGATTTGTTCGGGCCGTTCTTCTTTCTGAGTATCGAAAACATCCCATTCGGCGCCGGGCTTGGTCAGCATCTGCCGGAAAAGGTCGGCATAGGTGCCGTAACGGCCACGGGTGTAGGATGTGGCCTCTCCGGTGGAAAGAATGCCGAATCGCATCGCCGCTCCCGCCAAAATGGAAAGGGCCCCGCGAGAGGGGCCCGAAAATCAGGATTCCGCGCTAGCCTCTGGGTCCGGTTGTTCACCGAAGCTATGAAGGCCCACGAGTTCGATGAGCGCCATTTCCGCGTTATCGCCGAGTCGGCGTCCGGTTTTCAAAACGCGGGTGTACCCACCCGGACGCTCCTGAAAGGAGGGGCCGACCTCGTTCATCAGCTTTTTGGTGATGTCCTTGTTTTGCAAGGTGGCAAAAATCTGGCGATGGGCAAAAGCGTTCTGCTTTTTGGCGATGGTCACCAGCTTCTCGGCATAGGAACGCAATTCTTTGGCCCTCGCGAGCGTGGTGGTAATCCGGCCGTGTTCGAACAGCGAAACCGCCAGCCCCTTGAGCAGGGCCTTGCGCTGGTTGGTGTTTCTGCCTAGTTTGCGGTAGCCTTTTCGATGTCGCATCGCTTTTTCCTTTTCGCTTCTATTGGTATTCCGTTTTCCCGGTTATTTCTTCAGTTTTTCCAAATCGATTTGCATGCCCAGGGTCAGGCCCATTTGTTGAAGAATTTCCTTGATTTCGTTGAGCGATTTGCGGCCGAAATTCTTGGTTTTGAGAATTTCGGACTCGGTTTTTTGAACCAGCTCGCCGATACTGCGGATATTGGCGTTCTTCAAACAGTTATGGGAGCGCACGGACAACTCGAGCTCGTCCACGGAGCGCTCAAGCAGCTCGCGCAGCTTTTCTTTTTCCTCGTCCTTTTCCTTGACGGGCGCATCCTCGGGCGTGCTCTCGAAATGTACAAAGATGCTCAGTTGCTCCCGCAGCAGGTTCGCGGCATAGGCCAGCGCATCCTTGGGCGAGATGGAACCGTTGGTGGTGATATCCAAGGTGAGGCAATCGTACTCCGAGCTCTGCCCGACGCGCGCGCTGGAAACCTTGTAATTGACCAGGCGAATGGGGCTGTGAGAGGAGTCCAAGGGAATAAAGCCGATCTCGAAATCTTCCTTGAAATTTTCCTCGGCCGTGATGTAGCCGCGGTTGATTTCCACCACGATCTCCATTTTCAAATGACCGTTCTCGCCCAGGCTGGCGATGTGGATATCGGGATCCAGGATGGTGACCTCGGAATTGGTTTGAATGTCCTTGGAAGTCACCTCTTGGGGACCGGAAACATCCAGGTAGATCCGCTGTGGTTCCTTGTTATGCATCTTGATGGGAACCGTTTTGAGGTTGAGAATGATATCGGTAACATCTTCCACGACGCCGGGAATGGCGGTAAATTCGTGCAGAACGCCGTCAATCTTCACCGCGGTCATGGCCGCGCCCTCGATGGAGGAAAGCAGGGTGCGGCGTAAAGAATTGCCGATGGTGGTGCCGAACCCCCGTTCGAAGGGCTCGCCAACGAAACGTCCGAAGGTCGCGGTTACTTCTTCTTCATTGAACTCAAGACGACGCGGTCTTTGATAAGCTTTAATCTGAAGCATGTCGAAATCCTTCCCAAAAAAATAAAAGGTGTACCGGACCCCCAAACCCCTGGCCGGAAAGGGCCGGGAGGGTTTTCCGGGGAAATATCCGTTAAACGCGGCGGCGTTTGGGCGGGCGGCAACCGTTGTGAGGAATCGCGGTAACGTCTTTTATACTTTTGATTTCGAAACCAAGCGCGTGCAACGCCCGAATCGCGGATTCCCGACCCGCGCCCGGTCCGCTGACCTCGACGTCGAGCACCTTGAGCCCGTACTCCTTGGCCTTGGTTCCACAGTTGGCGGAGGCGACCTGCGCGGCAAATGGCGTGCCCTTACGGGAGCCGCGAAAGCCCTGGCCGCCGGAGGAGGCCCAGCAAAGCGCATTGCCGTCTTTGTCGGAAATGGTGATGATGGTGTTGTTGAAGCTGGCTTGAATATGCACGACGCCATGGAGAACATTGCGTTTTACTTTTTTTCGAACGGGTTTTTTCGCGGATTTTGCTTTGCTCATGGTACCAATGCCCCCAGGTTATTTCTTTTTACCAGGAATCGCGACACGTCTGCCCCTGCGGGTGCGCGCGTTGGTATGGGTTCGCTGCCCGCGGCAGGGCAGATTGCGCTTGTGGCGGATGCCGCGATAACAACTGATCTCCATCAGACGTTTGATGTTGAGTTGTGTCTGACGACGCAAATCACCTTCGGTAGTCAGACCGGCAATCAATTCACGCAACCGCTGCACTTCGTTTTCGCTTAAATCACGGACACGGGTATTGGGATCAACACCTGCTTCAGTTAACAACTGTTGACTGGTGGTTTTTCCAATGCCGTAGATATAGGTCAACCCAATCACAACACGCTTGTCACGGGGCAGGTCTACACCTTCAATACGAGCCATGTAATGTACTCCTTAA
>JBGTRP010000959.1:0-2832 GCA_041940685.1 Acanthopleuribacteraceae bacterium | reverse complement strand
CTCTATATTTTGGATCGCTACCTACAACCGCCGCCCATCGGCGCGACCGGCGAGCTTTTGATTGCCGGCGGCCTGGCGCGCGGCTACCTCGGCGCAGGGGACATCACCGCGCACAAGTTTATTCCCGATCCCTTTGGCGGGATTCCGGGCGGCCGCTTGTACCGCAGCGGCGATCTCGCCCGTTACCGGCAGGCCGGGATCATCGAGTTCCTCGGCCGCGCCGACCATCAGGTGAAGCTGCATGGGTTCCGCATCGAGCCGGCGGAGATCGAGGCGGTCCTCCAGCAACACACGGAAGTAGAGGCCGCGATCGTGCTCCTGCGCGAAGACAAACCCGGTCAACGCCGCTTGACCGCATATCTTCAAACGCCGGCGGTTTCACCGGAGGCCCGCGCCCGGCTCAGCGCGGAACTGCACGGCTTCCAGGAAGAGAAGCTTCCCGAGCATATGCGGGTCTCCGCATTGGTTTTTTTGGATCGCATGCCCCTGACGCCCAATGGCAAGATCGACCGCAAGGCGCTCGGTAGCGTGATCCCGTCCGGATCAACCGCTTCCGCGGTCTCCGGGGAGGCAAGCGAGGACTTGCCGCGCACGCCGAGTCAGGAAACGCTGGCGGCCATCTGGCAAGAGGTCCTCGGGCTCGAACGGATCGGCATTCGCGCCAACTTCTTCGAGTTGGGCGGCCACTCGCTGTTGGCCACGCGCGTGATCTCCCGCGTCCGCGAGGCTTTCGGCATCGAGTTGGCCCTGGACGCTTTGTTCGCCTCGCCCACGATCGCGGGCCTGAGCGAGGCGCTCGAAGAGGAGCGGCGCAAGGCGCAAGGCGCGCAATTGCCACCCATCGAACCTCTTCCCCGCGCCGACGTCAAGGCGGCGCAACATTTTCCCGCATCCTTCGCGCAACGCCGCCTGTGGTTCATCGACCGCATGCAAACCAGCGGCGCCACCTACCATCTGCCCTACGCCCTGGAGCTGGAAGGCGCGCCACGGGCGCCCGCCTTGGAAGCGGCATTGGGAGACTTGATCGCCCGACACGAGGTGCTGCGGACGGTTTTCACGAGCGGCGACGAGCAACCGATGCAGGTGATCCAACCCGCGGAATCTATTTCCCTACCCATCGTGGATTGGAGCGCCTTCCAACCCCAAGACGCGGCCGCAAAGATTCGAGGGCTGGCCTTATCGGAGGCGGACCGTCCCTTTGATTTGAGCCTTGGCCCTCTGTTACGGGTGCATTTGTTCCGGGTAACAGCACAACGCCACCTCTTGTTGTTGACCATGCACCACATCATCTCCGACGGCTGGTCCATAGGCATCCTGGTGCGTGAATTGGCCACACTCTACGCCTGGAGACTCGAGAAAATGGAGCGGCCGCGTGCGCCGTACCCCCTGAACCCGCTCCCCATTCAATACGCGGACTTCGCGGTTTGGCAGCAAAGGGTCCTGGCCGAGAGCCTGGAAGCCGAGCAGCTCGCCTATTGGCGTCAGCGGCTGGAGGGCGCGCCCGCCTTGCTCGTCTTACCCACAGACCGGCCGCGTCCCGCGCTGCAAACCTTTTGCGGAGACGCGGCGCTCTTCAACCTCGACGCGGACCGAACGCACGCCCTGAAAAAGCTGAGCCAGGAGCATGGCGCCACCCTGTTCATGACGCTACACGCGATCTTCAACATGTTGCTTTCGCGGTACAGCGGCCAGGAGGATATTGTGGTGGGCGCCCCCGTGGCCAACCGCAACCGGAGCGAGATCGAACCGCTGATCGGCTTTTTCGTGAATACCCTGGCCTTGCGAACCCAACTGGATGGCGATCCGAGCTTCGCGGACCTGTTGGACCGGGTGCGGCGTACGTCTCTGGAAGCCTACGCCCATCAGGATCTTCCCTTCGAGCGCATTGTCGAGGTCCTGCAACCGGAACGCAACCTGGATCACGGGCCTCTTTTCCAGGTCGTGTTGGTGGTGCAAAACGCGCCTCAATCCGCCCTGACGCTACCGGATTTGAAGCTGACGCCGCTGGAGGCGGAGCATCACAGCGCCAAATTCGACCTCACGATCACCTTGGCCGAGGTGGAAGATCAGCTCCACGGATCGCTGGAATACAACACCGATTTATTCGACGCCTCCACCATCCACCGCATCATCGGCCATTTCAGCTCACTTTCCCAATTGGCGGCCGAGGACCCCCATCGCCGCCTTTCCCAATTCCCCATTCTGAACGAGGCGGAGTCTCGTCTGCTTGGCCTCACGCCTTCCCGATCCGCCTGGCCGCTGGATGAAGCGCGGACCGAGCCGAGCATCGAAACGGTCACGGTGCCGCTCCATCATCTTTTCGAGGCCATGGCGGCGCGTTTCCCGGACGCCGTCGCGCTCAAGGCCCCGCCCGAAAGCTCCGCCGCGGGTCATGCCGGCGAAGAAGAACATGGGACCTGGAGACAGATCAGTTACCGGGAATTGAACCGCATGGCCGAAGGGATGGCCAATCACCTGCGCGCCTCGGGCGTTGGACCGGAATCCCTGGTCGGGCTGCATGCCGCCCGGTCCGCGGCCATGGTCGTCGGAATTTTGGCGATTCTCAAGGCGGGCGGCGCCTATGTCCCTCTGGACCCGGACTATCCCCCGGACCGGCTGGCCTACATCCTGGCGGACGCGCGCGTCTCCGTGTTGCTCAACGAGGAGGGGTTGGTCCCGCCGAGCATGGCGCGGGTCCGGGCGATCCCCCTGGATTCGGGAGCAAAAAATGACCGGAGCGCCGAGCCGCCCGGGCACAAGCACATCCACCCCGCTAACCCGGCCTATGTCATCTACACCTCGGGCTCGACCGGAAGGCCCAAGGGCGTCCTG
>JBGTRP010000958.1:0-2835 GCA_041940685.1 Acanthopleuribacteraceae bacterium | reverse complement strand
GGACCAAACCGGGGCCGTGGTGCCGGACGCGCCGATCAGCGCTCAGGACCTGGACGATCACGGCTTTCAGCCGCACTTGAAAGGAACCCGCTCGGACGCCACCGGCGCCTTTCATTTAGAGGGCTTGCCCAAGCGGGTCGGGCTGCGGGTTCGGGCGAGGGGATTTTCAGAAAAGTGGATCGAAGAGCCGGAGCTGGATCGGGATGATTTGGAGATCGTCCTGCCGGAGCTGGGCGCGATCATTGGCCATGTGGTGGACAAAGAAAGCGGCGAACCCATGCCCGCGTTTACCCTCTACGTGAAATCGCCAAAACACTACGGCCGGGGCCCCGGCCTGAATGCCTGGGCGCCGGAGTCTTGGGGGGAATACGGCATTGAATTCCTCACCGAGGATGGCCGTTTCGAAATAAGGGATCTCAACGCGGGCGCGCCTCTTTCGCTGATCATTGAGGCCCCGGACTACCCACCCAAACCTTCCATGGCGTGGTCCCGGCCCCACTGGAAGAGGTTGAGAGCCGGGTTTTTGAGTTGGAAAAGAGTTGGATCTCAGTGGCGGGTCACGCGCGGGACAGCCAGGGCGCCCCAATCGCCAATATTCCCATCCACCTGTTGGGGTTGGATGGCGACGGAGGCAACTCCGGGCATTTTTTTTGGCCCATGGTGCTGGATGGATACGGCTATCAAGATAATCTTGCCGATGGGGTAACCCTCACCGACGGGGATGGGTACTTTCGTTTTGAAAAGGTGCCCAAGGAGCTCAGTGTCCATCTCTACGTGTATGAGCCCGGCTGGGCCATGACCTATCTACGGTCGGTACAACAGCGGTCTCCGGAGCGAAGGGAAAACTTGGTTCTTGTTCTCCCTCGGGAAGCGCGTCTGTCGGTGGAGTTCAATCGGGAAAAATACCCGGGAAGGGTCCAGATTGAAAACCGTGGTTCCACGATTGGGGAAGTCTTCTTTCATGTTTCCTTAGAAGTGGATCAGCGCCAGCTTGAATTCGAACGATTGCCGCCGGGCGAATATCATTTGCAAGCCACGGCCAGCGGGGAAGATGGTTTGCTGAAGGTGGTCGCCAAGGAAAGCGTCACACTTGTCGAGGGGGACCTCCAAAACCTCCGCTTGGGCTTTGATCCGGAATATCGAATCTCCGGCGATGCGGCCCGGGGAGACCGAACCCTCGTGAACGGAAACTTGTATCTCATGGACGTGGGTCCGGAAAAACATTACCGCTACGGAAACTGGAGGCATGCCAGCACCGATGCTTTTGGCCGCTTCGCCTTCGAGAAGGTGCCCCCCGGCAGCTATGAGATGATGACGACCGGTCACCTTCTTTACCCCGATTCCCGCTTATTCTCCCTTTTAATGGCGCATCCCGACCGGGTTCCCCTTGAGGTGGTGGACCAGGATGTCAGCGGTAGCTTTGTTTTTCGGAAATTCGGGCGTTTGATCGGAAGATTGGTCGATCCTGGAGGCGTTCGGATGTTGACGCTTTCAGGGACCCAAATTCGATACGACGCCAAGCTGTTCCAAGCCCAGCCCGGACAAAAAGGCCATTTCCAATTTGAGGAAGTGTTTCCGGGCGCTTACACGCTGTTGGCCTGGTATGGCGATCGGCCCGAGGATCAGGTGGTGGTCGCTTCAGGAATCGTCATGCCCGAGGATGGTTCGGACGTGGATCTGGGCGATATTTTCCCCCTGGACAGCGGCGCGCTTCAGATAATCTTTCAGGGTGATTTTACCGGGTTGCTCAATCCGAGAGCATCCATTTCCATTGTCCAGGGCGCCTCCTCCGGAACAGAAATTTCCACGCGGCCGCCGCTTGCATCCCGATGGATTGGAAACTTCCAAAAACCGCAGGTATTCGAAAACCTGCCCGTGGGACCGGTTCAGGTTACCGGCCACTTGGATAGGGAAGGTTACCGCTTCTCTCCCATGCTTGCGACGGTGGAGATCATGCCGCAACAAACCGTGGGTTTGGCGTTGACCCTCGAAAAAGTCACCTTGCTGAGAGTCAGAACCACGGGCGGGAATCAATTCGCGGCCCTGTCCATGACCCATGGGGCAACCGGCCAGCGCATCGACTTCCAGATGGAGGTAAACCGGTCCCAGCTCCTGGTCCTGAACCAGTGGGCCTATGCAACCCAAAATTATGGGGTGGCCATGGGCTTTGACGAGGGCGAGTGGTTGCTGGAAGTTACCAGCAGACAAGGTGGATCGGTCTCTCAGAAAATTGTATTGCAAGCGGGGAAATTAGTGGAGACGGAGGTAGTGTTTCCCTGATGAAATCTGCCGCATCCAAGGCGGGACATGTCGTCGATGGCCTCTGGCGGCCAGAGCAAAGCCCCGCGAGCGCGGCCATGGTTGCCCTATTCACTGAGCGAATGGCCTAGTTTCGGGTAAAAGGAAAGCCTCAGGGTCCGGAATGGTTCGGAGACGTTTGCCGAGCAGTCGGTTGTCCGCCAATTGAGCGAAACCCCCGCGGTTTTTTTCAATACCTGGCAGGCGGCAACCGGGTCTCCGGCTTCCAACCAAAGGGCGGCCACGGCGATTCGTAGCGGTTCCATGCTGCTTCCTTGCGTTTGTTGCAAAAATGATTTTGAGAATCAATCTCAATTTAGGCAAGGGTAGAACGCAACCTGACGCTTGTCAACCTTCTTGGCGGATGATTCTTAGGAGCCAACGCGGGCCGAGGCAGTTGTGCAAGGATATGGGCAGGGAATGGGGCGGCTCCTACTGACCTACCGGCCGAAGGCAAGAGCGGTTGCTGAAAGCGGGTTTCAAAATCCATGTCCATGGCGAGGGGGAGATGGCGTTGCCCAGACGAACCATTCTTAC
>JBGTRP010000957.1:0-2845 GCA_041940685.1 Acanthopleuribacteraceae bacterium | reverse complement strand
ACTAATAATGCTGTAATACAGTAATTACTGTTATAACAATAAAACATTTCGTACTCATGAGTCGCGTGTCATCGCTATCAAGCGCACCGTTCAAACCGGATTTTCCATCGGCAAGCGCCGCGCCCACATAGAAACAAGCCGTGTAGGCCAGGTACAGCGCGAAGAGTTGAACATCGGCGGGGCCGTCGAGTAGGTGGAACAAGCGAATCGCCAAAAATGCGCCCACAACCGCGCCGACCGCGTGAGCAATTTTCATGCGGAAACCTCCCCCCGATGGTTTCCGCATATTATAGCCCGCGACCCCGCAAGGGGGGCGGTGCTCCGGACGAGGTTTTCCCAAAAACCCTCGCCATGTTCCCGATATGGCGTTTTCTGATGCGACCAAGGCGGTTTCCATCGGGCTTTCGTGGTACCTTAGAGATGGGTCCATTGCCTAGAAAAATGAGGAGGCCGGCAATGATTTGGTGGTTGCCGCTTTTGGTTTCGGGATGGTTGGCGGCGCGGGATGCGCCGCAGGCGCGGCCGCGCGCCCTGGGCATCGTCATCGGATATCTGGAGCCGGGTGCCCACAATGCCATTACCGACGTGCCCGGCGTTGCGGTAGGCCAGGTAACGCTGAACGAGGGCGACCATATCCGCACCGGCGTGACCGTCATTCTTCCCCATGCTGGGAACCTCTACCAGGAAAAGGTTCCGGCCGCGGTTTACGTGGGCAATGGCTTCGGCAAATTGACCGGCAGCACCCAGGTGCGGGAGTTGGGGAACCTGGAAACGCCCATCGCGCTTTGCGGAACGCTTAATGTTCCGCGCGTGGCGGACGCGATCATCGATCACGCCTTGCAACAAAACCCGACCTTGCGCTCGGTGAATCCCGTCGTGGGGGAGACCAACGACGGCCGCCTCAATGACATTCGCGGCCGCCATGTGCGCGCCGAACATGTGTTGCGCGCAATTGCGCAGGCCTCTGGCGGGCCGGTGGAAGAGGGCGCCGTGGGCGCGGGAACCGGTACGATCTGTCATGGCTTCAAGGGTGGGATCGGCACCGCTTCCCGCAAGTTGCGCCAGCCGGGACCCTGGACCCTGGGCGTCCTGGTGCAGACCAATTTTGGAGGCGGCCTGGAGATCAAGGGCGTATCCGTGGGGGAAATGCTGGGCGTCCATTGGAAAAGCAGCACGCCCGCCTCCCGTGACGGATCGCTCATGGTGGTTCTCGCTACCGATGCCCCCTTGAGTCCGCGTAACCTGGAGCGGTTGGCAAAACGCGCTCTGTACGGCATGGCGCGCACCGGTGGGATGGGCTCCAATGGTTCGGGTGATTATGTCATCGCTTTTTCTACCGCGCAATCGTTGCGAATCCGTTCTGGGGCTCATCCGGCGCAAGGAGGGGAGACCCTGAGCAATGGGGCCATGACGCCACTGTTTCAGGCCGCGGCCGAGGCCACCGAGGAAGCCATCCTCAACTCGCTGTTCGCCGCGAAAACCACGAGCGGCAACGGTCGGACCGTTCAGGCCCTACCCGTGGACAAGGTGCTCGAAATTCTCAAAAAACAGCGAGGCTCGCCCTGACATCGAAAAAGATGCGCGTATCCTGACCAGCCTGTGGAATTGGGAATGTTGGCATCGAGGGGACATGAAACAAAAAGACGATGGGGAGGCGGCGCATGAAAAACTCTGAACCAGATCACGCCAACAACACCATCGGGGTCGGCCAACATTTGCTGGCCTCGCTTTGGAACCTCATCCCCGGTTTGGGTTTCATTTACCTGGGTTGGATAGGGCGGGGGTGTATTTACCTTGCTCTTGCCCTCTTTTTTTATGCAGGAGCCGTCCACTTTCTGCCTCTGCCGCCCCAACTTTCCGTGGCATCTATGCCCATCTATGGTTTGGTTTTTCTGATCGGTCTGATCGACCTGTGGCGACCCCGGTTTCGGCGGGTCAAATCGAGCTATTCGCTGGCCCCGCGCTGGTGGTGGGGCTTGATCCTTTTTGTGGCAACGCTCGTTTTCGTGTATGGAATCAAATTGTTGTCAGAGGATCACCGGCGCTACCTGTTCCTGAGGTCTCCCACCGCCTCCATGCGGCCCACGATCGAGATCGACGATTTGCTGATTTGCGAGGTAACAGGGCCGGATTCCCTGCGTCGAGGAGACTTGGTGGTATTTCGCTTTCCCGGGGATCGTCGCCAAATTTGGTGCAAGCGGCTGGTGGCCCTCCCCGGTGAGTACGTGCTTTATCTAGGCGGAAAGGTCTTCATCAATGGCAAAAGCCATGAATATGAACCTTCCGATGAGACCATCGAGGATCCCCTGAATCCTGAAAACCCCAAGCAACTACCCGTCTCTTGGGAATTGGATGGAGAGAATCGGTACCGCGTTGTCAAAGACCCATATACGGTTAAGGACTTGCAAAGCCAACTCTCGGCGAACCAATATTGGGTGCTGGGCGACAATCGCGCTGGTAGCATGGATAGTCGCGAGTGGGGGGCCGTGGAAAAGGAGGATTTACTGGGAAAGGTGGTGCTGATCAAAAGAGGTTGGCTCACCCTGATTTCCCCGTGAAGGGATGGGTAGAATCGGCGTCGGCCAGCCCGGAGAAGGATCATCCTCGACCGGGAGCAGAATGCACAAACGCAAATAGCGAGAAAAGACCTCGGGAGGAGGGAAAACCTATGGCAAATGTAAAAACCAAGAAAAATGATGCGGACGTGGATAGATTCCTGGCGAGCGTCGCCGACGAGAAGAAACGCGCGGATAGCCGTGTTGTCTTAGAGTTGATGAAGGAAGTTACCGGTGAGGAACCCAAAATGTGGGGCTCCAGCATCATCGGTTTTGGCAGCTACCACTAC
>JBGTRP010000956.1:0-2852 GCA_041940685.1 Acanthopleuribacteraceae bacterium | reverse complement strand
GGAGCCGCCGCCCGTAATCACCAAACCGGCGTTGATCACCGAGAGGTAGCCGGCCTTGGAGATCTCGCCATGGACGAGTTGGAAAAGTTCCTGGGCGCGGGGTTGCAGGATCTCGACCAGGGTTTGCTGGGGGACCATGCGAACCTTTGGCGATCCCACGCCGCTGGCCTCGATCATGGCGTCTTCATCCAAATAACCGGCCATGACGCAACCGTATTTTTTCTTGATCTTTTCGGCCTCGGGTATGGGCGTTCGCAGACCGATGGCGATATCATTGGTGAAATTGTAGCCGCCCACGGGAATCACCCCGGTATGCCAGAGGCTGCCGCGTTCGAAGATCGCGATATTGGTGGTGCCCGCGCCGATATCGACCAGAGCCACCCCCATTTCCTTTTCATCCTCGGTCAGGACCGCCTCGGCATTGGCTTTTTGCACCAGAACCTTACCGGCCACGTTGAGTGAGGTGCGATGCACGCAGGTGAGCACATTCTGAATGGCGGTGCTGGACCCGGTAACGATGTGGGCGTTGACCTCCAGGCGGCGGCCGGTCATTCCGGAGGGGTCCATGATGCCCTCGTGGTCATCGACCTTGAACTCCTGAGGCAAGACGTGGATCACCTCGCTATCCGCGGGCATTCCAGCCGGATGAGCGGCCTCGATGACGCGCGCGATGTCATCGCGATTGATTTCCATTTGCTTGGTGGATACCCCAATCACCCCACGGCTGTTAAAGCCCTTGATATGGTTGCCGGAAATGCCCACGAAAACCTTGCTGATTTCGATACCGGCCATAAGTTCGGCCTCTTCCACGGCCTTGCGGATTCCCTCCACTGTTTTATCCAGCGAAACCACAATACCCTTTCTCAATCCCTGCGAATCGGAGGTTCCGATCCCGATCACATCGAGAGATTGGTCCATTTTGATCTCGCCCACCACGACACAGATCTTGCTGGTGCCCACATCCAGACCGACGATGTATTTTTCCTGCTTTGCCATAGAAACCGTCCCGCCCTCGCCCCTACCGAGGCCTGATCGCGATTTGGTTGGGAAAGCCCAACTCGATATAAGCCAATCGGGAGTATTCTTCCTGAATCCGCTCGGCAATGGAAAGGTAATTTTTCAAGTTTTGAGGAATCACCGCGCCGCCGAGATAAAGGGGCGCCTCCTCATTGCGCAAGTAGACGACCAAATTGTCCTCGTTGCTGAGATCCAGGGTTTCTATATTGTCCCAGAACACCAAACTGTTGGCCCGGATCCGCGCGAGGGCCCGCAGACCGAGGCGAACCACGGACTCGCGATTTTTTTTACCCTCCAGGCCGATGATCACGGGAAAATCCACCGGCCCAATGGCCTCCTCGAAGGAGGCGATCTCCTCCCCCGCCTCATCCACGAGATAAACCCGGTCTCGGTATCGCGCCAGGCCCGCGGGTTCGCGCTCCTCCACGCTGATGACCAGGGAGCTGGGAAGTTGGCCGTGAATCACCGCATCCTTAACCCAGGGATGGCGCATGACATTCTGTTTCACCGTGGCGAGGTCCAACCGAAAGATGTTGCGCCCATAAATCGGGGCAATGCTACCGGCGAGCCCGGCCTCTGTTTTGGGCGAGGCGCCCTTGACGATCACGTTTTGAATGTTAAAGGCCGGATGACGGTGAAGGGCGCGGTATCCATGCACAACGGCAAACCCCGCGCCCACGGCCAGCAGCCCGTAGAAAAACAAATAGCCGGCTAAGCGTCCGCTCGAAGCCGACCCGCGGCGGCGCCTTTTCTTCCTGGCCCTCTGGCGCACTCCCGAGCCGGATTTTGACCTGACCAATCTCAACCCCTTCCCTTGGAAATGCCCGTCCCAGCAAAGGATACCCATATGAATCTAGCCCAAAATGCTACCACAACGCCAAGCCCGATGACAGCAAAAAGACCGGGCGTTGCATGCGATGGAAACCCTGAAGTGAGTGGGCGGACGGTTGTCCAATTCCGAATCTCAGGGCCCCTTGGCGGATTTCCAAGCCTCGAAAACAGACCTGGAATGGGCGCTGATGCTGCCCGCGCCCAGGTTCATAATCAGGTCCCCCGGCCGGGAATGTTCCAGCAAGTGTTCAGACAAGCCATCGAGATCCTCCAAATAACTAACCGAGGGATGGCTCCGGCCCAACTCTTCGGCAAAGCGCGCCCCGCTGACATCCGGCAACTCCGCCTCTCCCGCGGCGTACACGGGAACCACCACCACATGGGCGGCGCCCTCGAAGCACTGAATAAAGCGATCCCAACAGGAGCGCAACCGGGAAAAGCGATGCGGCTGAAAGACGGCAACCACCCGCTTCGCGTCCGAGGCGCAAGCCGCGGCCAGGGTGACCCCGATTTCGGTGGGATGATGAGCGTAATCGTCAACGATCAGCCGGCCAAGGGCCTTGCCGATCTGGTGAAAACGGCGGTCGGCGCCGGAAAACTTTTTGAGCGAGCCGCGAATGGTCTCTATGGATACATCAAACTCCAGGCCGACCGCGATTGCGGCCAGGGCATTGAGCACATTGTGGCTGCCGGGAACCGAAAGCTCGATGAGTCCCAGGTTGGCGCCGCGCACCATCAGTTCGAAACGGGTGCTGAAACCCTTGGAGTGCAGGTTCGCCGCGGATAGATCGGCGCCCGATTTCAAACCATAGGTCACCAAATGCCGGGTCACGCGCGGCAGGAGCGCGGCCAGCCGTGGATCATCCTTGCAGGCGACCACCAACCCGTAAAAAGGAACCTTATTCATAAAGGCGAGAAAGGTTTCCTCAATCTCCTGCATGCCGCCCTGGTAATGGTCGAGGTGCTCGTCGTCCAGATTGGTCACGATGCTGAGCGTGGGCGAC
>JBGTRP010000955.1:0-2858 GCA_041940685.1 Acanthopleuribacteraceae bacterium | reverse complement strand
TTGAGACCCGCATGTCCGTTTTCAGGCATGACATTCTTTGGGAGTAAAGACAATGATGGAAAAAGTTTATCGCGGTTCGCGCGCGATGTGGTTGGCTTGTATCCTGGTTCCCGGGCTCTGCCTTTGGAGCATGGAAGAAGAGAAGAAAGAGGAGAAAAAATGGGATGTAGCCGCGTTCACCGACCAAACCTATAAGATTCGTATCGATACGGATGAAGGCACCTGGATGAGCGTGGATGTCAGTCCGGACGGCAAGGAAATCGTCTTCGATATGTTGGGCGATATCTTCGTCATGGGTATCGCGGGAGGCGAAGCCAAGGCGCTCACCCAGGGGCTGCCCTGGGACATGCAGCCTCGGTTCAGCCCGGATGGCAAGCGGATCGCCTTCACCAGTGACCGGGGCGGCGGCGACAATATTTGGACCATGAAGCGCGATGGCTCTGATTTGAAAGAAGTTACCACGGAGGGCTTTCGCCTGCTGAACTCGCCCGTCTGGAGTCCTGATGGCGCCTACATCGCGGCGCGCAAGCACTTTACCGGCACCCGTTCCCTGGGCGCAGGCGAGATTTGGCTCTACCACGCTTCCGGCGGCAAGGGAATGCAGCTCAATAAGAAACCCAATGATCAGAAAGATCTGGGAGAACCGGCTTTTTCTCCCGATGGCCGCTACCTATATTTCAGCCAGGACACCACTCCGGGCAGCACTTTTCAGTACAGCAAGGACCCGACGCCTGGGATTTACTCGATCAAACGCATCGAATTAGAAACCGGGGAAATTGAAACCTTTCTCAACGGCATGGGCGGCGCGATTCGGCCAACGCCCTCGCCCGACGGGAAATATCTTGCCTTTATCCGGCGCAAGGACTACGCCACCGCGCTCTATCTGCACCATATGGAAAGTGGACGCAATGTGGCGATTTACGATCAACTGGACCGCGACATGCAGGAGACCTGGGCGATCCATGGGGTGTACGCGAACTTCAGTTGGACCCCGGACAGCCGCTCCCTCGTATTTTGGGCCGGCGGCAAGATCCATCAATTGGATATTGAAAGCCGCGCGGACAAGGTCATCCCATTCCATGTCAACATCGAGCACGACATGGCCAAGGTTCTCCGCTTCCCCGTCGAGGTTGCCCCGGAAACATTCGATGTCAAAATGCTGCGTTGGGTGCGGGTATCGCCCGGGGAAGATAAGCTGGTGTTTCAGGCATTGGGCCATCTCTATATCAGAGACCTTCCCGACGGAAAGCCCCGCCGCCTCACTAAGCAGAACGATCATTTCGAGTTTTACCCATCCTTCTCGCCCGATGGCAAATCCATCGTCTACACCACCTGGAACGACCGCGAATTGGGGTCGGTTCGCGTGGCGCCCGCTGCGGGCGGCGAGGGGCGCTCTCTCACCCAAAAACCGGGGCAGTACATTGAACCCGTCTTTTCACCCGATGGCTCGAAGGTGGCCTACCGCAAGATACAGGGCGGGTATGTCACGAGCCCGCTCTGGGGTTCGGAGCCGGGCATCTACCTGGTTGGTTCCGACGGCAAAAAGGGAAAGCGGATTTCCAAAAGTGGAAGCAATCCCGGATTTGTCAAGGGCGTAGACCGCCTCTTTTTCACCCAAAGCAACAGCGATTTGAAACTCCAGCTCAAGAGTGTGGATCTCAACGGAAAGGAGGAACGGACTCACGCGGAGAGCGAGATGGGCGTAGAGATCAGCCTTTCTCCAGATGGGCGCTGGATCGCGTTTGTGGAGCACTACAAGGCCTATATCGCCCCGTTCGTGTTTACCGGGCAAACCATCAGTCTTGGACCGGGAATGAGCAACCTGCCGGTATGCAAGGTATCCGAGGACGCCGGCGAATACCTTCACTGGAATGGAGCCGCAAACAAGCTCTATTGGTCCTTGGGCGACCGCCTTTACCAGCGTGAGCTCAAGGACGCCTTCGCCTTTATGGAAGGAGCGCCCGAGACCCTACCCGAACCTCAATCGGAGGGACGCGCGATTGGGTTCCAGGTCAAATACGATGCACCCACGGGATCGGTTCTCCTCAAAGGAGCAAGGCTGATTACCATGAAGGGGGACGAGGTTATCGAGAACGGCGCCATTCTCGTGCGGGGGAACCGCATTGTGGAAGTGGGAACGGCCAACTCCCTGCAAGCGCCGCGCGATGCGCATGTAGTCGATGTCAGCGGGAAAACGATCATTCCAGGATTGATCGATGTTCACGCTCATGGGTCTCAGGGCTCCGCGGAAATTACGCCTGGGCAGAATTGGATCAATTACGCGGGACTAACCTTTGGCGTGACTACCATTCACGACCCATCCAACGACACCAGCACGATCTTTGCCGCCAGCGAAATGGCCAAGGCCGGGCTGATTACGGCGCCGCGCATTTTTTCAACCGGCACCATTCTCTACGGGGCCACCATTCCGGGTTTTACCGCCAAGATCGAGAGCCTCGATGATGCCGCCTTCCATCTCCGAAGGATGGAAGCCGTGGGCGCCTTTAGCGTCAAGAGTTACAACCAGCCCAGGCGGGACCAACGCCAGAAGGTTTTGGTCGCGGCTCGGGACATGGGCATTATGGTGGTTCCGGAGGGCGGGTCCCTCTTCCAGCACAATATGTCCATGGTCGCGGACGGCCATACGGGCATCGAGCACAGCATTCCCGTCGCTCATGTCTACCAGGATGTGCTTCAGTTCTGGTCTCAGAGCGAAACCTATTACACGCCCACGTTGGGCGTGGCCTATGGCGGGATCTCCGGCGAACATTACTGGTACGAAAAGAATGATGTATGGAAGCATCCGCGTCTCAGCGCGTTTGTGCCGTCCTATGTTTTGGAGCCGCGCTCGCGCCGCC
>JBGTRP010000954.1:0-2863 GCA_041940685.1 Acanthopleuribacteraceae bacterium | reverse complement strand
GCAGAAAATCCTGATAGCTGAGTCCGGGGTTCCAATCGGTCGCGCGTTGCTCCTGGGGCGTGTGGCGGTTGACCGCGACAACCTGGATATCCCGGAACTTGGTGCGTTGCAGGAAGTTGGTCATGGCCGCGACCGTGGGTACGAACCAGACATTGCGCATGCGCGCGTAGCGTTCGGGCGGAAAGAGGCACTGGCTCTCGTCCCCGGGAACCACGATGCTTTCCAAAATGATTCTGCCGCCCGGCTTCAGACAATGGTGGATGTCTTTCAGAATTTGAATGGGGTTGAAATGATGGTAGAGAATGCCCATGCAGAACACGGTATCGAATAGCTCGGTCCAGCGCCCCACCGCTTCCCAGCCCCACATTTGGAATTCCAGGTTGGGCGCGCGCGCGTAGCGCTGTAATAAATGGAACTGGTGCCACAGACGGGGGAAGGGGTCGATGCCGAGCGCGAATTTCGGCGCTTGCGGCAGCATGCGAAACAGGTAATAACCGTTGTTGGCGCCGATATCCAGCACCACTTGATCCTTCAGATCGGGTAGGCCGGGAGCGAGCCGGTTCCATTTATGGTCGCTGCGCCACTCGGCGTCGATATCGATGCCAAATAGGCGAAAAGGTCCTTTTTTCCAGGGAATCAGGGCGCGGGCTACCGCTTCGATAGCCATGCGGTCAGGATGGTTGGGCGGGAGATCCTCGCCAATCCGAACCACATCTCCTGAAAAATCCAGCGTCTTGGCCTCGCGCTCGGGTAGGCTATCCCAAGCCTGCCGCATGGATCGGAAGGGTTTCCAGTCGAGCCAGGCCGAACGCTCTTCGATTTGAAGCAATAGGCTCTGGCGGAGGTCGTCATCCTCGATGAGGCTCAGGAACTCACTCAGGGCGTCACCTCGCTTCTATGCGTTGGCGTCAGGGCACATCTTTGATAGCGATGAAAGAGGCAAAGTTATTCCACTTGAAGAAGACCTCCACCTGATGAAAACCGGCTTCCCGCAACAGCTCGATCTGTTCTTTCATGGAATAGGGAACCAGCACATTTTCAAGACGCTCCCGTTTTTGACTGATCTCCAGTTCGGAATAGCCCTGTCGCCTTTTGAATTTGTAGTACATGTCCGCGAATAGTCGGCTTAGATGGGTATCGTCTTCCAGTACTTTCTCCGAGAGGATGAAGATGCCGCCCGGGTTCAGGCCCTGGTAAATCTTGCGAATCACCCGCGTGCGGTACAACGGCCTGATGAATTGCAGGGTGTAATTCATGATGATGGCCATGGCGTTTTCCATGCGCAGTTCCCGTAAATCCTCATGTCGCCAAATCACCGGTCTCCCGGGCGCAATCCGCTCCAAGCGGGAGCGCGCCTTTTCGAGCATGGATTCGGAGTTGTCAACGCCGTAAATCTGGCACTTGCCCTCCAGACGCGCGACCAGCCGTCCGATCATGGCGCCCGTGGAGCAACCCAAATCGTAAATGGCCGCGCCCTCTTGGAAGTAATGGTGGACAAAGTCGGCGATCATGGATTGGACCTCGGCGTAGAAGGGAACGGAGCGTGAGACCATGTCGTCAAAAACGGCCGCCACCCTCGCGTCAAACTCGAAATCCGCGAAGCGATCCGCTGGTTCTTTGAAAAGCTCGTCCCGCAATGGATAACCCCAAATGCCTCGATGGCCCGCGCGCCCGGCTTCGAGGCGCCTCCCCGTATTTTATGGCGGAAGCGCCTTTTGCCCAAGCGGTTTCCCGAATTGGCGCTCAAAATTCCGACCGCGCAGGAACCCGCCGGGAAGGCGCGTCTTTGTTTCCCCGCGTTTTCCCGCTACAATGAGCTGTTGCGGGAGGATGTGAATGCGGAGTCAAATCGAAGCCAAGATCAACCGGGGCGAGCGCATCAACGACGAGGAGGCCCGCTTTCTCTATACGGAAGCTTCCTTGCCCGACCTGAAGGATTGGGCCACGCGCGTGCGCGCCCGCATGCACAAGCCGGATCAGGCTACCTACCTGATTATGCGAATTATCAATTACACCAATGTTTGCGTGGCCAAATGCGATTATTGTTCCTTCTACCGCCTGCCCCGCTCCCCGGAAGGTTATGTGCTTCCCTTGGACGCGATATTCGCCAAGATCGACGAGATCCTGGCGCTGGGTGGGGACTTTGTCGCCTTCAACGGTGGCTTCAATCCCAGGTTGAAATTGGATTGGTACGAGAACACCTTCTCCCGGATTCGGGAAAAATATGGCGACAGCATCGAGTTTTTCGCCCTAACCGTGGCCGAGATGATGTACGTCGCCAAGCTGTGTAGGCTTTCCTACCGCGAGGTCTGCCTGGCTCTCAAAGAAGGCTTTCGCATCCGCCACATCTTCGGCCGTGCAGAAATAGCCGGTCACGCTTGCGGTCTGCGGTTTGCGGATCGAGGGGATCTTCGCGACGATGGAGGCGAAATTCGTTTTCATCATCGGCCAGATCGCCGGGCGGACATCCGAATTGGCCAGCGAAGCGCGATAGATCGTGTAGAGCTCATTACCCGAGATCTCGTCACCGAGCGCCCGCTTGAAGAGATCCATCACGATCGCTTCCGACCCATTGCCGGCCAGCGCGGATAGGATGGTGGCCCGTTCCGTCTGGTTCTGCGATGCGACGACATAGGCGAGGGCGCCGTCATAGAAGGCCTGTCCTTCATCTTCGACACCGAGCTGCGGCTGGTGGTACTGACCGGCATCAAGGTCTGCAGTCTCAAAGAGTTGCGCGCCGAGTTACCCAGGGTGCCTGGTTCGTCGATCTTCTTTCACACGCACCAGGAGTATCTTGCGCACGACTTTCAGCGCTCGGCGCACTACAACGACTTCGCCCGCTGGGTGTCGCAGGCGCTGCGGG
>JBGTRP010000953.1:0-2864 GCA_041940685.1 Acanthopleuribacteraceae bacterium | reverse complement strand
GGGCTGCCAAGTTTGTGTAACCGATCCACCGCCTCGGTATAGGTCATGCGGGCGAAGGGCTGCAGCGCGGCTTCCAGTTTGCCCGTATCGCGCTCCAGCATGGCGAGCTCTTTCTGGTTGCGCTCCAGCACCGTTTTCACCAGGGTTTGCAGGAAATCCTGGGCCAGCGCGATGATATCTTCCAAATCGGCGAAGGCCACCTCGGGCTCCACCATCCAGAACTCGGTCAGGTGGCGGCGCGTTTTGGATTTCTCCGCCCGAAAGGTGGGTCCGAAACAGTAGACCTTGCCGAAGGCCGCGGCCGCGGGTTCCAGGTAGAGCTGGCCGCTTTGTGACAGATAGGCCTGATCCTGAAAATAGTCCACCTCAAAGAGCGAACTGGTGCCCTCGGCCACCGTGGGCGTGAGAATGGGGCTGTCGATCAGGGTGAAGTCGCGTTCATCGAAAAAGTCGCGGATCGCCTTGACCAGCGTGTGGCGGATGCGCAATGCCGCCCACTGGCGTTTGGAGCGGAACCACAGGTGGCGGTGATCCATCAGAAACTCGGTGCCGTGCTCCTTGGGAGTAATGGGAAAGGGCTCGGCGATATGCACGATTTCCAGATCGCGCACCAGCAATTCATAGGCCTGGTTGCGCGGGTTCTGCTGCACCAAACCTGTAACCCGAAACGAGCTCTCCTGGGTCAGTTGTGAGGCGCGGTCCCAAATGGCCTCTTCCACCTCGCTGCGGACCAGCACGCATTGGCAGAAGCCGCTGCCGTCGCGAATGACAACGAACTGAATCTTGCCGCTTTTGCGGTGATGCGTGACCCAGCCCTGAAGCCGCACCTCGGCGTCTTTATGCTGGCTCAATTTGCTTACGCTAACCGTTTCCAATACGACCTCCCCGATCCAGGGTCACAAATTCTACAGATTCTCCGCCAAATTCTCAAGCATTTCACCACCGCCACGGTTGGTATTCAGGCGCCGCCTGGGATAAGATAGCCCCGTTGCGCCGGACCGGCCCGCGCTGGATATGGCGGGTCTCCAGTGAGAAGGCGGGAGGTATAGGTTTTGATTATCGTCACGGGCGGCGCCGGGTTCATCGGCAGTTGTATGGTCTCCAAGCTCAACCGCATGGGCCGCGAGGATGTGGTCGTCGTGGACGCGCTGGGTAGCGGGGAGAAGTGGAAGAACCTGCGCGGGCCCCGTTTTCACGATTATCTGGACAAGGCTGACCTATTCGACTTTTTGCTGGCAACGCCAAAGGTCGAGGCGATCGTTCACATGGGCGCCTGTAGCGACACCACCGAGCGCGACGCGGCCTATCTCATGGAGAACAACTATCGCTACACCCTGCGTCTCGCGGAACTGGCTCTAAAGCGGAGCATTCGCTTCATATACGCCAGTTCGGCCGCCACCTACGGCGATGGGGAACAGGGTTATGACGATGACGAGAGCCGCATCGGCGAGCTTTCACCGCTCAACATGTACGGTTACTCCAAACAGCTTTTCGATCTCAAGGCCCGCCGCGAGGGATGGCTGGACCGAATCGTGGGACTCAAGTTCTTCAATGTTTACGGTCCCAACGAGTACCACAAGGGCAACATGGCCTCGGTGGTGTTCAAGGCCTTTCCGCAGATTCGCGATCAGGGAACCGTAAAGCTGTTCCGGTCGCATCGCGATGATTTCGAGGATGGCGGGCAACTGCGCGACTTTGTGTATGTGAAAGATGCGGTGTCGGTCATGGCCTTCCTGCTGGATCATCCCGAGGTCAACGGTTTGTTCAATTTGGGAACCGGCCGGGCTCGTTCCTTCAAAGATCTGGCCACGGCGGTTTTCGCGGCCATGGAGAAGCAGCCGCGCATCCAATATATCGACATGCCCTCGGAGATTCGCGACCGCTACCAGTATTACACCCAGGCCGAGATGGAGAAGCTGCGCCGCGCCGGTTACGACCGGCCCATGCATAGCCTGGAGGACGGCATCGCCGATTACGTGCGCAACTACATGGCCAAGGATATGGCGCATTACTGAGGCGCGGGTTTTTCCCTTCTCCAGCATTCCCAATGACCGCGCCAAAGCTCGCGTTGCGCCCCATTAGGGTTTGCGCATCCAGGCGCTTCCTTATACAATGTGCTCCATCGTTCCATTTCTGACGCGGCCTGGAGGCAGTGAGCTCAAACGCAAAACCGGGGGTGCTGTTTTTGAATCCCGGTTTCCCGGCCCGCCAGCCAAAATTACGAATAGGAGCCTAGATCCATGTCAAACCGCAACGGAGTCGAGTTACCACCTCCCCTGGTGGGCCCGGAAAGAAAATTGTTAGAAGTCACGGTGAAGGGCCTGATCCTCGGCGCCCTGCTCTCCATGATCCTGGCGGCTGCCAATGCCTATATCGGTTTGTTGGTGGGCTTAACCGTATCGGCCTCGATTCCCGCGGCTGCGGTGTCCATGGGCGTGTTGCGGTTATTCAGGCGCTCGAATATCCTGGAAAATAACCTGGTCCAAACTTCGGCTTCCGCGGGTGAATCGCTGGTAGCCGGTATGATCTTCACCATTCCCGCTCTCGTCATGATGGGCGCCTGGGACAGCTATCTCTATTGGCCCATGGTGGCGATTGCCGTGATCGGCGGGATTTTGGGAGTCTCTTTCACCATTCCCCTGCGCAAGGCGCTGATCGTGGAAGCCAAGCTGAAGTTTCCCGAGGGCGTGGCCACCGCCGAGGTGCTCAAGACCGGCGGCATCGAGACGAACAAGGACGAACGCACCACAACCGCGGACGAGGCCTCGGCGGGCTTCAAAATGTTGCTGCAAGTGGGTCTCATCGGTGGAATCTTCAAGCTGCTGGAAGGCGGCCTCGGCTGGCTTGGCGGCAACATCTCCGCC
>JBGTRP010000952.1:0-2867 GCA_041940685.1 Acanthopleuribacteraceae bacterium | reverse complement strand
ATCGGTAACTACCAGGGGAAAACGTTGGAAGTAGGGGGTATCGCTCTCCTGGGACAGCGGCTCCAGGCCGAGCAACTCGAATTGAGCGGCCAGGTAGGCGGCGGCGATTTTTTGGCCGGCAAAGGTCGTTTCCCTGCCCGCGAGCGCATCCGAGGCAAGGAAGCGGACATGCGCCCGATACTGCTTTTGAATTGCCTCATCCGCGAGCGGAGCGCAAAGGAGCCAAATAAACCACATCGAAAATAGACCTCGCGGAGTTTGTTGTTTTCGGAAAGTGCGGACTAGCGAACCTTTTTCTCGGCAGGACACCAGGCTTGCCAAGACCGGGCCGGCGAAAGGCGCTCACCTTGACAAGCGCGGAATTCCGAAGATAGGGCTCGATCCCTTTAATTGCCGGGGGGCCTACCCGTGTCTGAGGGAAACGGCGAGACCGGATTTCCCGGCCTCCCGAGCGGTCGTGAGTGGAAGGGCCCACTTTGTCGGAGGACCATCCGGAGACCGTGTTTCCCACGGACAACCGTTGTATTATAAGAAACGCTTTCGAGCTTTCAAAGGTTTGGGCTCGAGGATCGGCTCAGGGGCGTGCGAGAGATGAGTTTCAGCGGCAATTGTTACTTTCCGCAAAAACAGCGGAGAAATAGGCCATCTCGGTCTAGAGCGGTCCTCCTTTTTGGTTAAGCAGGGTTTGTCCGCGCCGGCATCCGGTTTGGAGCGTCCTCCTTGTCCCCTCTGCGGCGGCAGTGAATTTCGGGCTCATTTCTCCTGGCCGCGAATCCATCCCTATCGGGTGGTGCGCTGCCGAGCTTGCCATTTTTATTTCCTTTCGCCGCGGCCCTCGGAAGAGGCGATGCTGGCGCTCTACCAGGATGACCATTACTACGACCATCAGGGCGCCGGCGGCTATGAAAGCTACGACGCCCAGGCGTCCGCGCTGAAGCGCACCTTTGCCCGTTTCCTGCGCCGCCTTGAGGGCATGGGCCTCACCGGGGGGCGGCTTCTGGAGGTGGGCTGCGGTCATGGGTATCTTCTGGAAGAAGCGGTTCCCTATTTCAAGCTGAGGCATGGCACGGAGTTCTCCGCGGGAGCGGCGCGCAAGGCCGCGGCGCGGGCCGACCAAGTTTTTATTGGCGGCGCTGACCAAATCAAAGCCGATTCGCCATACGATACGGTGATCGCCAACCATGTGATCGAACATGTTTTTGAGCCCCATGAGTTCATGAGAGAAATTGTCGACCTTCTGAGACCCGGTGGCGCGGTGATTCTTTCCACGCCCGACATGGGCGGCTGGTGGCGGTTGGGAATGGGAAAGCGTTGGCCTTCCTTCAAAATTCCGGAACACCTGCTCTATTTCGACGCCAAATCCCTGACCCGGCTGCTAAGAGAAACGGGTTTCTCTCAAATCCGGAAGGTGCCCTATCCGCATGCCTTCCCATTTTCCCTGGTGGCCTCCAAATTCGGATTGAAGGCGCCGGCCGGCCTGGGCGCCCGAACGGTCTGGGTTCCCGGCACCACGCTCGCCTTGGCCGCCATTCGCGGATCCTGATGGCGGGCCGCTCGGCAATGGGATTGCGCGGGCGTAAGCTTGAGGTTTTCCCGCGGGGCGGTTCTCTCCGGCCGGTTGAATCCGGGGAGGCGACTCCCTGCCGGGCTTTTATCGTGTTAGAATCAAGCTCGCCTCGCGTGGGAAAACAACAATTTCCCATGCATCTCCCTCCTCGGGGTCCTTCGCGCCGAAATCTTGACAGGCTCATGCAAAAAAGCATCGGTTTCGGTTTCCCATCCGTAATTTCAAACATGGGCTGAACCGCCGATCAAACGGCCCATCGTCCTCCCGCCGCGATGGCGGACTGAAGCATTTGCGGCATATTTTTCAGAAATGCCGAACCAGGATCGGGAATTTTCAGTATGTAGGGATGAGGTTGTTCGGCATTTGAATTGCTTTAAGAACCAGGCCCGGATGGGAATTTGTTAATTTTTGTGTAGAGGTTCGCTTTCATTATGTTTTTTGAAGTCATTTGCTTGACTTGGTTTTTTCTCGCCCCCGAAGTAGATCAAGCGGTGTCCATTCAATTGGTCAGTGCGCATAGCTCATCGTTTCGCAACTGGTCGATTCAATTGGACGATCAGGAGTCCAAGGATTTCCAATCCGATGGCAGCATCCAACTGAGCATTCCCAATGGCAGTCAAAGCTTTGAGATTGTGGATGCCATGGGCAGAATCCGTTACCTCGGCGTATGGAGCATGTTTCCCGGGCAGCGCGAGATCACTATCGAGGTTCCCGCGCCGGGCATCCACCTGCGCCAAACCGTATCTGCAAGCCGCATCGAGCAGGATACTTGGGAGGTTCCCGCGGAGATCGGCGTCATCCGGCCCGTGGATCAATCCGAGCGCGCGGCTTCCCAAACCTCCGATTGGCTTAAGGAACAGGCGGGGGTGCTCTTGCAAAAAACCAATTTGGGTGGCGGCTCTCCCATTATCAGGGGCATGTCGGGCAATCGCATTCTGCTGATGGCCGATGGGTTCCGGCTCAACAACGCCACCTTCCGGCTCGGCCTGAACCAGTATCTAAACACCCTGCCCGGCGACCAACTGGAGCAGATCGAGGTGCTCAGCGGGCCCAGTGGAGTTCAGTACGGCAGTGACGGGCTGGGCGGAACGGTTCACATGCGCAGCGCGGATCCCGCGTCTTTGGGCGAATCCAATCTCCGCTACCGGGGTTTTCTGAGCACGGCAGACGGAACCCATACCCAGCGTGTTTCCGGCCACGCCGGGCGTGACCGTTGGTTTTTTCAAGGCCATCTGAAGTACAACGATTACAACGATCTGGATGCGCCCGATCCCGTGGGTGAACAGACGCCGACCGGTTA
>JBGTRP010000951.1:0-2875 GCA_041940685.1 Acanthopleuribacteraceae bacterium | reverse complement strand
AAAATATTCAGGAGTCGTATTGTTTTTGAGTAATAGTGGCCATTTACCTGGATAGGAGATTTATTTCAAGCTGATCGCTGATGAGTAATCCGCCCGCTTTTGTCGTGGATAAACCGTTTAATTCTAAGCCTGAATAAGAGGTGTGAGTTATTTTGGCCATGGAGGAAAATAAGTTAAAAAGCGTGTTTGGGTTAGCAAAAGGTCAATTTATAGTCTTGGGTTTGAGATTGAAGGCCGGGAAACTTATCGGGGAAAAAACGAAAATTAACTGAAGGTAAGACAACTTTGGAAAAAAGGTTCCGCGTTTATTTCCTCATCTTTGGGAGCGGCAGTATTCTTGGGTGTCGCTCACCGCCAGCACCTCTACCCGCGAACCCTTGCGTACGACCAATTCGGCTGGCCCGAAGCGGGTTGTCTCCGGATGCCAGTCGTAGGTATAGCCAAGGCCTGTAAAGGGGTAGCCCTCGGGTATTCGGTAACTGCTGAGCAGGGTTTGGGCGTACCACGCCAGGTATTCGGGGTCGGTGCGGTCGGGGAATTGATTGCCACATTGATCGCTTCGAATGTCGGGATTGGGGCAGGGGCGCCATAAATCCACCGCGCGAACGCGCATTTCTACGAAGTGGGTGTACCCGTTTTCAGGAGGCAACCCCAGCAACTGTTCCAGCCGCGTTTCCAGCGCGCCGCGCCATTGCAGGCACCGTTCCCTGACCACGGGCGCAAGGGTTACCCATAGCTCGCTTTCCAAGGTCGTTTCCCCGACAGAGAAATCCTTGTTCGTCCAATTGACCACCCGTACCCAGTCCGAGGTGATGCGCGGCAGGGGATGAACGTTTTCTTGGCGGAAAACGGAAGCATCCGCGATCGCGCGCTCATAAAGTCTGTCCGCGGTTTCGCGGTTGAGGGGCGGCTCCAGGGAAGCGCGTTTCGCACAGGAGCAGGCCAACAGAAGCAGAATGGGAATCAGCCAAGCGCGCGGCGCTTTCTTTATCATTGCAAATGCTTGCGTCATCGTCGCGGCCTTCATGGATGCTCCTTCATCCGTTCAGGCTCGGCTTGGAGAATTGCGTTGGTTTTTTGGGCGTTGGCGCGTGTTCTCATCTTCCTACCGTGATGTCGGTCCAGGGCTCGAAAATTCGAATGCCCGTTCCGGGCTCTTCTATTCCCAGTTGAAATTGTAGGGTAAAATAATCGGCTCGATCCACCCAAAAAACACCGGACTCATCGGGCTCCGGCTCAAGGTAGCGGTCGATCGCGGTATCGGCATTTTGCCGGATGCGGCAGAAAAGCTTGGCCTCCAACGGGAAGTCCAGGGATGGTTGAATACCCAACCTGTTGCCCTTTTCCAGGAGTGAGCCGTAGAGTCGGGGCAGCGCGGCGATACGTGAACTGAATCGTTCCCGTTCGGAATCGAGCATGGAGTAGAAGGCGTTGCAGACCTGGTCAAAATTATAGCCCGCGGCGCGGAAACTGTCCCGCCAAAGCTCCTGACCCTCCAAATCCTTGGGCGCATCCTTCCGGCCCATCGCCTTCAGCACACGCGACGGCGCTTCGTCTCCATGCATTTCCACCAGCGTTTCGGCGAACGATCTTCCCAAGGGATAGGCCAACATGGGATCGTGGGTAGCCACCAGTTTCCGGTCATCCATGAAATCTTCTATGGCGATTTCATGGCGGGAGAACGCGATCGCGGCCTGGAATTGCATTTCCGCCCGCTGTTCATCATCCCTAAAAAAGCGTTGCTCCACGTATTCGGCGAGGCCCTCATGGAAAAAGCGCGTCCAGCGGAAGGCGCCGCCCATGCGCCGCCGCGAAAGGCTCTCGATATAGACATGGGTAGTTTCGTGAGCGAGCGTGGGGATCAAGGTTTCCCCGTCGGCTTGAAGCCGAATGGTTTTCCAAAAGGCCAAACCGGCAAAGCCCTTCCCCGTACCGCTGGTCGCGTCGACCACGATTCTGCCCACCGGTTCGGCCTCGAGGAAGGCCCGCACGGTCTCGTGAATCTGATCTGCTTCATCGATGAGAGGTCGAAAAAGGGCCTCCTGGTAAGAGGGAATGGAGATTTGGTAGGTATCCGTTTCGAATGTGGCGGTTTTCCAAGCGGGAAAATAAGGCTCGCTGTCCCCGGATTCCGGCGCTTGCTGATTGAAATAGTAGAACAGTAAGCCGGTCCAGGAACCGAGGGCCGCAACCGTGCCCAGCACCAGAATCAGCTTTCCCAGCATGCCCCGCCTGAGACGCAGCACCCCCTCGGCTAAACTGAGGCCCGCGCCCTGAAAAAGCTTCCAGGCCAGGAGCAATAAGAGAAATGCGAGTCCCATTTGGACCGTCAGACCACGCCAGGGAATGAGCGGAGTCGAGCCCTCGAATACCGGCCGGGTAATCTCGAAGGGGCTCAAGATAGAAATTGCCGGGAAAAAACGGTAGATCAGTAGGTAGGCGAATGCGAGAACCGCGGCCAATATCCACCCGAAGCGACGCGGGAAGGAGAGGACCAAACCCAGACTCAGAAAAATGAAAATCTGACAGGCGTGAAGGGAAAAGGTGATCAGTGCGATTTGCAGATGGAAGCCCGGGTCCAATGAGGTTCGCGAGAAGATCTGAAAAAACAGGGCCGAACCGATTTCGGCCAGGGGCCCGCAGATCAGGATGGCGAAAGCCATCGTGAACTTGGCGCCAAAAATCTTGCCGCGGCTGGTAGGCAAACCGTCCAGGAACTGCAGCGTACCCTGGTCTTTTTCGCCGACCAGCAAACCATTGGCCAGCGAAAAGCTGAGGAAAAAGGCCACCAATCCGTAAAAGGTCCAGGTCGACTCATGGGCCAACTCCATCTCCATGGAAAAGGGGTTTTGGTCGGGAAAGCCTACCAGCGGCA
>JBGTRP010000950.1:0-2876 GCA_041940685.1 Acanthopleuribacteraceae bacterium | reverse complement strand
GCGCCTTCCCGTTCCTCAATGGCGGCGACCCGTACACCGTCAACCTGGTCACCTACAACACCTTCACCCGCGCCGGCCTCGACTCCTGGCAGGCCCGCTACGACTACGACTTCGCCGCCCTGGGCATTCCCGGCCTGACCTTCATGACCCGCTACACCGACGGCCGCCACGCCAAGGCCGCGGGCATCGACAACGGCCGCGAGCGCGAACGCGACACCGAGCCGCGGCAGGACGCGCCCGCCGCGGAACGCCGCGACGGTGGCCGCCACTCGCTCGGCCCCGGCCTTGGCGTGCAGCGCGGCCACGCGACGGCCCGGGAGCTCCGCGGCCGGCGACCGCAGACACAGGAAGAAACCGGCTGAAAACCCGTGAACGCCCCGCCAGCCGGCTGCGTTTTCTCGCGGCGGACACGGATGTGCGCCTGATCCTTTCCAACAGCAGCCGGTCACCGGATCTCGGCAAGGAGGCGCCCTGGCTCTTTATCGACGCGGAATCGGAGGCCATTGCCCGTGAACCCGATTCCCCGCTCGGGAACGCCATTCATTCCGAACAGCTCTGTTACGTGGTTTACACATCGGGGTCCACCGGCGCGCCCAAGGGGATCGGCGCTTCTCATCGTTCGGTAGTGAACTATCTCTCCTACCTCGCGGAGGCCTTGGGTCCTCGCCGAGGCGACCGGGTCCTGCAAATGTCGGCCTTGGGCTATGACGGCTCTGTCAAGGATTGGATCGGCTCCCTGACCATGGGGTTGAGCGCGGTCCTGATGCCGCCAGGCGACCAGCGTGAACCGGTACGCGTGCTTTCCCGGCTGCGGCGCTACCGGGTGACCCGCGTATTGAGCATTGTGCCCACCTTCCTGCGTGTCCTTATGGCCCAAGAAGGTTTCCGTCCAACCGATTTCAGAACCTTGCGTACACTGCTGGTCAGTGGCGAGAAACTCCTGATGCGGGACCGGGACCAGGCGCGCCGATTCTTCGGCAATCAAGTAGAGATGGCCAATCTTTACGGACCCACGGAAACCACCGTCACCACCAGTCACGCCAATCTCGCGACGGTTGCGCTTCAACGCGGAGACGCCCCCATTGGCCGCCCCATCCGCAATGCCCGCTTTTTCCTAACCGACCGCTACATGCAACCCGTGCCGATCGGCGTTTTTGGCGAGCTTTACGTGGCCGGCGCCGGGCTGGCGCGCGGGTACCTGGGCAGACCGCGCTTGTCGGCCTTGTTCTTTCTGCCCTGTCCGTTTGGCGCTGAACCGGGCGCGCGCATGTATCGCAGCGGGGATTGGATGCGCTACCTTTCCGGGGGCAACCTGGAGATTAGCGGAAGGCGCGACCACCAGATCAAGTTGCGCGGCAATCGCGTGGAGTTGGGCGAGATCGAGGCGGCGCTGCTCACACATCCCGACGTCTCCGCGGCCGCGGTCACCCTGCATGAGCGCCCGGCGGGCGGTCAGTACTTGGCGGCGCATTTGGTTTTGGCCGGGGCGGGGCGCAAGGAAAGAGAGAAACGCAATATCCGCAACCTGCGGGCCTACCTCCTCGAACGGCTGCCAGCCTACATGGCGCCGAGCCGTTGGCGCATCGAAGACGCCTTGCCCGTTACCAACACCGGCAAGGTGGACCGCCGCCGACTGAGCGCATTGCCGGTGAAGGAGGACCGGCTGGGCAGGGCGCCTACAAGCCTGGGCGAAACCCCACGGGGCTCTCAGGCAGAGGCGTTGCTGGCAGCGATATGGGCGGACCTGTTGAACCTAGAACGGGTCGAACCCGATGATAATTTCTTCACCTTGGGCGGCCATTCCCTGTTGGGAATCCGGCTGATTTCGCGTGTTCGAGAAGCCTTCTCGGTAGAGTTGCCGCTGAAGGATCTTTTCGAGGCGCCCACGCTGAAGGAGTTGACCCAACGGCTCGAGTCCCTGGGCCACCAGGCCGGCGCCATGTTGCCTCCCGTTGCGCCGCGCGACCGCAATTCATTGCCGCCACTCTCTTTTTCCCAGGAGCGGTTGTGGTTCCTGGACCGCTTGGAAGGCGCCGGAGCCGCTTACCATATCGCGATGGCGGTTCGCCTCAACGGGCCGCTCCACGTGGCCGCGCTCGAACGGTCCGGCAATGCGCTGTTGGAAAGGCATGAGTCATTGCGGACCCTCTTTGGCGCGGAAAACGAACAGCTCTATCAGAAAGTGCTTCCTTTCCAAAAGCGGAAGCTAACCCTGGTCGACTTCAGCGGTCTGCCGTCGACGCCGCGCCACGCCCAAATCAACCGCGTGGTTCAGGCGCACACCCGCGAGCCAATGGATTTGTCCCGGGGCCCCTTGTGGACCTTTTTTCTCAGCCGTGAGTCGAGGAACCGGCACCTGCTCTCCGTGAGCATGCACCATATTATCTCCGACGGTTGGTCCATGTCCGTCCTGATCGACGAATGGGCGCGGGGTTACCGGTTCTTCGCGGAAACCGGAAAACCGGACGGAGTCCCCCTGGAACCCCTGTTCGTGCAGTTCGCGGATTTCGCCACATGGCAGCGCGCCTGGTTGACCGGACTGGCGCTCGAAGACTTGAAACGCTATTGGAGATCCCGGTTGGAAGGCTTGCCGGACCGGCTTTCGCTACCCACCGACAAGCCCCTGCCCCAGGTAGCCGACCCCGCCGGCGAAGCGCTCGGTTTCCATATACCGCCACGAATAGTTGCGGGGCTCCAGCGCCTTTCCCGCCAGTGGAACGCCACGCTCTACATGACCCTCCTGGCCGCCTTCAAGCTGTTGCTGAGCCGCTACAGCAACCAGGAGGATGTCGCCGTGGGAACCCCCATCGCCGGCCGCCGCCATGCGGAGGTCGAATCGGTGATCGGCTTTTTCGTGAATACCCTGGTGCTGCGTA
>JBGTRP010000949.1:0-2877 GCA_041940685.1 Acanthopleuribacteraceae bacterium | reverse complement strand
GATGTCTCCCTGCCGGTCAAGGCGAACCGAAAAGGTCTTACCGGCATCCTCCCGCAACAGGCTCAAAGCTCCGAGCCGCGGGTTGAGTTTGCTCCGCCCTTGCCGCTGGCGCCAGGACCTTCCGAAAACTTGGCGCAAGTGTATAGCTTTTGACCGCCAGGCGGCTGGCAAATGGCTGATGCGCCTTGAAAGTTTTTTAGCGGTCCCATGCATGGCGACGGATGATCTCATCGGGCGCGGGATTCCCGGAATCCCTGAAAACAGGCGATGTTGATTCGGGTCTCGTTGTGCTCGGATGAAGGGGTGCGTCCTTGAAAATCCGCTGAAACCGGTCAGAGCGATTCCGGTCCCGTCGAGCGGCCGTTTCCTGAGATATTTAAATAAATTCCTCTTTTTCCAAACCCTGTCCGTCGCGAACGGTGTCTTTTCTTACGAGTGGCAAGCGAGGACGCCATTGATTATGCCTGAAACTATAGCCGTTCCTTCTCCGAGTTGGTCCTTCGGCCGGGGGAGCCCGGCATCATTCTTTTTCCAGCACGATGATGTTGGTCATGGCAGGCGCCGCGGGCAGCTTGAGCTTAAACCAGGCGTTGTTGCACGCCAGCAAAAGATTGCGGGGCCAGCCGTGCAGGCGCCGCTGAATTTCGGTGAACTCTCCGCTTCGGCGGGCCACAAGACGGAAGCCCCGCTCCTTCATGTACTCGATGACCCGAGGAATGTTCAGCATCCAGACCCACAGTCGTTCGCCGTGGAGGTCGTACCAGTGGCCCGTTCCCAGCGTGGTTTCCTTTTTCTCCCCAAGGGGTCGGCGCAAGATGAAACGAGCCATTCGCTCCAGGTGACGGTCCATGGAAAAATCATTGGTGATTTGCAGCGCCAAACGGCCGCCCTCGCGGGTAATGCGGGCCAACTCGTCCAACGCCTCGGTAATTTTGGGAATATGGATCAGAACGCCCCAGGAGAAGATGCGATCGAAAGAGGCGTCGTCAAAAGGCAGGCTGGTGAGATCGGCCCGCTCGAAACGGATTTTCTCGCCCACCGCGGCCGCCTCCGCGCGGCCTCTCGCCTCTTCCAAAACCGATTCGGAGAAATCCACCGCCCAAACCGAGTAACCGAGCTCAGCCACGCGGATGCTGTGAACGCCGGGGCCACAACCCGCGTCGAGAATCAAGCCGCCCGGCTCGGGGGTCAACAGGTCGATCATTCGGGGGATGGCGCGGTCGTAATACCAGCGGGCCAGGGGAGGGTAGTAGTCCTTATCCCAATCTTTGAATGTATCGATGTTTTCAAAAACCTTCATCAAAAAACCCTTTTCCTCCCGGCTGCCAACCATTCTCGCGATAAGGTCCGCGGCACGAGCCTGGCGGCGAGCCCCACGGTTGTAGTCTACACCAGCTCTTGGAAGGCCCGAAAGCCCATTGGGGTTGAAAGACAACCTTAGCGGACGGCTTCGCTTCGACTTGAGTTAAAACACAATGCTTGCTTCCGTTCCGCTTTCTCGTCCCTTCATGAATTGACATTTGTTATAATCCACCTTAACGTTTCCTTAAAACGCTTTGCTCTCTCATCTTTAGGTATCAGGCAACACAATCCCAAATGGAGGCGGGACATGTCTTACACGATCGTGAAATCCTCTGGCGGCCACACATCGGTTCCAGTCGGGTTGCGATGGCCGGGGCTCATGCTGATGATGGGCCTTCTTTTTTCATCTCTTCTGGCTCAGGAACCAGCCGAGCCGGCGCCCGGCTCCAGCGCGGACGCCGATCATGAGGCCCTGTTCCGGGAAAACCGTTTTCCCTCGGCCAACACCTGTGCGACCTGCCATCCGGACCACTACCGGGAATGGTCCGTTTCTCCTCATGCCTATGCTCAGATGAGCCCTGTCTTCAATGCCTTCCACGGCGCGGTGGTCAAGTTGACCAATGGAACCAATGGCGATTTCTGCATTCGTTGCCATACGCCCGTGGGCATGAATATCGGCGAGGATGTCTTTATGAGCAATATGGACCGGCATCCCACCTCGCGGGAAGGCGTTACCTGTATTGCCTGTCACCGCCTGAATAAGGCCTATGGCAAGCTGAGCGGCCGCCTGGCGATTGTGGAGGGCGACCTGTTCGCGCCGGTGTATGGTCCGGCCGGCGGCGAGGAACTCGACCGGGTGATCAACAGCGGAGACTACAGCGTGAATACGGAAAGAGGCCGCGCGGGCCGCGCCATTCACACGCGCGCCGAGAAGTTCTTCCAGTTGACCACCTCGGGTTTATGTGGAACCTGCCATGACGTGAATTTGATAAATGGTTTCCGCTTGGAAGAGGCCTTCAGCGAGTTCAAGACCTCTCCCGCCGCGGAGCAGAAGATTTCCTGTCAAGACTGCCATATGGGCAAGGAGCCTGGGAAGGTTTCCGGCTATCACGAGGCTCCGGCCGCCGTCGTGGGCGGCAAACCCACGCTGCCCAGAAAACGCACCGATCACATGTTTATCGGGCCGGATTACTCGGTCATCCACCCGGGTATCTTTCCCCATAACACCAAGGCCGCGGAACTGGCCAGTATCCGCGAGTGGCTGCTGTTTGACCACGAGGCTGGCTGGGGCACGGACGCTTTCGAGGACGAGGTCGCCGAGGATTTCGAGTTCCCCGAACGCTGGCGCTCGGCCGATGACCGTTATGATGCGCGCGACATTCTAAAAGAGAATCTCGCGCTCCTGGAAGAGGCCGATGTGGCGCGTAAAAAGGTGCTTCAAGAGGGCTATCGCCTCGGCGAGATCCTGGTGGAGCGGGCCGACGCCAAGGGCCTGGTCTTTAAGGTTGAGGTCTACAACGGAACCAACGGCCATGGCGTGCCCACGGGCTTCGATGCCGAACGCCTGGTGTTCCT
>JBGTRP010000948.1:0-2879 GCA_041940685.1 Acanthopleuribacteraceae bacterium | reverse complement strand
ACTCTAAGGCCCAGGTACGGGTGGCCGCATCCAGGCCGGCCTTGGAAGCCGCGTAATTGGATTGGCCCGGATTGCCCCTGCGCGATAGTGAGGAGAGGTTGACCACCACGCCGTTTTCGCGGCCGCTTTCCACGAAACGCGCGGCAAAGGCGCGCGTCATCAGAAAGGGTCCCGTGAGGTTGACGTCCAACACCTGCCGCCACTGGGCCAGGGAGAGGGTGTTCCAACCCCGATCGGTCTTCTGGACCAGCAAGCCGTCGCGCAAAATTCCGGCGCTGTTGATCAAAGCGTTGAGCCCGCCGAGCGCCCGATCCGCCTCGGCTAGAAAATGGGTGACTCCGGCCTCTTCGGTGACGTCCAAACGCGCGATATGCAGGTGACCCGGAAGATTTTCGCATTCTTTTTTTAACGCGCGAAGTCCGGCCGCGTTGCTGTCGCCCGCGGCCACGGCCGCGCCCGCATCCAGCAAGGAATGCACGAATTTGCGGCCGAGCCCGCCCACGGCGCCGGTGACGATGATTTGGAGGTCGGGTAGCCGCATCTGGTCTCCAGGGTTGCGAATTATTTGGGTTTACCGCCGGATGAGTCGCCCGGACTCGAACCGAGTTCGGCCTCAATCGCCTCGCGCAAGGGTGCAATTTGAAGCGCGCTGGCCACGCCGTTGCTGGCATAGATCAGCCGGCCGTCCTTGCCCACCGCGTAGACCCCGGGCGTCATGGCGCTTTTGTAATCCGCGGCCACCCGCCCACCCTTTTCCAGAATGGGCAGCTTGAACCGGGCCCGCTTCAGATAAGCGCGGTAAAGCGCTTCCGAGGGCTCGCCGATGTTGATGGCGAATGCGCGTACGAGCTTCCCATCCAGGCCCTCCATCATGCGGTCAACCTTTTCCAAATAGGCGCGGCAAACCGGGCAGGTGCTGGTCCAGAACACGAGCACGGTCACCTTTCCGCGCAAATCGGTGAGCGAAACGGGAACCCCCTCCGAGGTGTGCAAACGCCAGGGCGGCGCTGCCGCGCCAACCGCGATTTCTCTGAGATCATCGTCGATGACCTTGAACCCGGGTGGTGGGTTGAGCGCAAATTCACCCGGGGCAAACTGGATTCCGGTTTCGAGGTTATAGATTTCCATGAAGTAGTCATTTTCGAAGACAGGGGTTCGAATTTGGTGATATTGGGCGCGGGGCAAATGGTCCTCGCGACCGAAGTACCAGGTGATGGTTTCCTCTCCACCGCCTCGAAATGTCCGCACGAAGCGGACGCCATCGCATTCCACGCCGCCGATGTGTTTCCGCCCCGCTAAGCTCAGGCGTTCTTCTTTCAGCAGCGAACCAAAGGGGTTGGGCACCGCGAATTCCACAAAGATGCCGTAATAGGCGTTGGTGGTGACGCCAAGGCCGCCCTTGGCAACCGTGGACCGGTGGAAATTGCGGCTTTTCAGCTCGATCCATTGCGCGTGTTTACCGTCGGTGGCGATGGTGAAATCGATCGCGGGCCAACCGCGGTCCTCGGGGAATTCGCTTTCCAGCGCCCGCGCCCAAAAGGAGCTGTCCTCCATTCGCTTGCCCTGGCTCAATTTCAGCCTGCCCGCGATGCGGCCTGTCGAGGGCACGGTGTCCCAGTAGGCCCAATCGTAACGGATCTGCCTGGCCGCCTCGGTGGCGCGGTTGGCATTGGCCAGGATTTGCCTGGCTTCGCCTTCCGAACCCGATGCCGAATCGCCGAACAGGGCGGGTGCCAGGAGGAGAAGAATTTGCAGAGTCTTGATCATGGGGATCCCTCCTTCTCCTGTTTTACGTGGATCAGGCAAGGGTCAGCCCACCACCCGGGTGAGCCGCCCTGGCGACCCGTGCTATTTATTTTGTGTATGACGGCCATTTGCAGAGGCCAGATACTAGATAAGCCGCGTGATCCCCCTTGATTCCGGAATCTGGAACCTTTCGGGAGATGCCGAGCGGCTTCAGGATCAGTTCCCAATGGCGTAGAGCGCCTCATAGGTGCGCAGGTAGAGCTTGCCGCCGGAAATGGCCAGGGACGCGGCCGACCGCTCGTCGATTTGGTTGGTTGCCAGGATTTCAAAATCGCGGCCCGCCTTGACCACGGTCACCGTGCCGTCCGCGGACATGAGGTAAACCTTGCCATCCGCAACGACCGGCGAACCCCGGTGGCGGTGGTTGTGGGTGCGGTTCTGGTAAATCTCCTCGCCGGTTTTGGCGTCCATGCAGATCAGGACCCCGTTCTCGCGACATAGATAGACGAGACCGTCGTGAATCACGGGGGATGGCACGTCCGGCGTGTTTTCGGGCCGTTTCCAGTGAAAGCTCTTTTCAGATTGGGTGATATCGCCTTGCGCGCCGTTTGGGTTGATGCCCAGAACCGGACCGTTCTTGGCGGAGGGCGCCACGATCAGGTTGTCGGAGGCCACGGGCGAGGCCACGAAACGGTAAAAGGGATTGTAATCGCTTTTCTGCAGACCGCCGCTGCGCCACACTTCTTTTCCATCTCCCAACTCATGGGCGACCAGGTAATCCGCGCCGTGGGTGATCAGCCATTGCACATCCCCGTTGCGGTAAACCAGGGGAGAGGCATAGGAATGAAGGGATTCCTGTTTGGCGTCCGATTTGCGCTCGTGCTTCCAAACCTCTTTACCCGTATTCTTGTCGAGTGCGACCACCAATTGCTCGTTGGCGTGGAGCAGTTGCAGGTAGAGCCGGTCGCCGTCCAACAGCGGCGTGGTGGACATGCCGAAGTACATGCTGAACTTGTTGTAGCGATCCTGCAGGTTGGTCTTCCAAACCTCGTGGCCGTCCATGTCGAAGCAGACCATCACCCCCGTGCCGTAAAAAGCCCAGACATGTTGGCCATCCGTGCTGGGCGAGGGCG
>JBGTRP010000947.1:0-2884 GCA_041940685.1 Acanthopleuribacteraceae bacterium | reverse complement strand
TCCAATTGGTCCAGGAACCACAGCCGCTCCTGTGCAAAGGAAAGCGGCAGCGGCCGGTTTCGGTCCGCGGGAACAACCGCGGCAAGCGTGGATTCCTTGTTCTCGGTCAGCATCTCATCGATGAACCCGCTCAGGGTTTCGACCGTGGTGTGCATGAAAATGGCGTCGATGGGCAGTTCGATGAAGAACACATCGCGGATGCGGGAGATCACCGTGGCGGCCAGCAGCGAGTGTCCGCCCAGATCGAAAAAGTTGGCGTGGACGCCCACCCGTTCCAATTCGAGAACCTCGGCCCAGATCGCGCTTAACATTTGCTCGGTCCAGGTTGAAGGAGGCGCGTCATCGGCGACGGGCGCGCGCTTTCCCTCACCGGGTTCGGGTAGGGCCGCACGATCAATCTTGCCGTTGGGGGTCAGGGGAAGCTCCGCCAAGAACACACAACTCGCGGGAATCATGTAATCGGGAAGCCTTGCCTTGAGATGGTCATGCAGCAAGGACAAGAGAACCTGATCCGGCTCCCCTTCCCCGGAGGCCCCCGAACCATCGGGACGGGGGACCAGGTAGGCGGCCAATTGGCCATGGCCCGCGGTATCTTCGCGCAAGACCACGGCCGCGGCTGCCAGGGAGGGATGTTCCGCGAGAACGGCCTCGATCTCGCCCAGTTCCACCCGATACCCCCGGATCTTGACCTGTTGATCCCGGCGTCCGGCAAATTCCAGGTTGCCGCCCGCGCCCAGGCGCACCCAGTCGCCACTTTGGTAAAGCCGTAACCCGGGGCGCATGGCAAAGGGATCGGGGGTGAACCGTTCCGCCGTGAGGTCCGCCCGATTGCGGTAACCGCGCGCGAGTCCGGCGCCGCCGATGAAGAGCTGGCCAAATACGCCGGGGGGAGCCAATCGCAAATCCCGGCTGAGCGCGTATAAGCGCGTGTTGGCGATCGGCTTGCCAATGGGGATGGGATCGGCCGCGGGAAGATCTCCGGGCAGCGCATACACGCAACAGCCGACCACGGCTTCCGTGGGCCCGTATTCGTTGATGATTCGGGTGTGGGGCGCGTGATCCCGCCATGAGGCGAGGTTGGCCGCGAGCAGCGCCTCTCCGCCAACCACCAGCGCGGGAACGCGGATCTCCCCCCATTCCGGGGACAGCGATCCGGATAAGAGCTCCAGATGCGCGGGGGTGAGCTTGATCAGGCTGTAGGCCGGGTCCGCGTACAGCGCCTTCCTCAATTCTTCAACGCCTTCCTTTTCCGGCAGCAGGACCACCTTGCGTCCGGTCAGCAGAGGCGGCCAAAGGCCGGTGATGGTGGCGTCAAAGCCGATGGAGGTGTGAACCGGGGCGCCGGCGCCCGCGGCCACCGGATAGGCTTCCAAACACCAGTGCAGGTAATTGCTCAGCCCGCCATGATTGATTTCCACGGCCTTGGGCGCGCCGCTGGAGCCCGATGTGTACATCAAATAGGCCAGGTTTTCCGAGCTTGCCGAGGGCGGAAGGTCGGTTTCCGGCGCCTCGTCTATTTCCGCCTGATCCTCGTCCAGCAGGACGGTGTGGATGAAACTCAATTCAAAGGTCGGCAAGCGGTCCATTTGGCTGCTTTCGGTAATCAGCGCGGCCAGTCCGGAGTCTCTCACCATAAAGGAAAGGCGTTCAACCGGCAGGCCGGGGTCCAGGGGCAGGTAGGCGCCGCCGGCCTTGAGAACGGCCAGCAAACTGACCGCCAGGGAAACCGAGCGCGGCAGGCACACGCCGACCACGGTCTCCGCGGTAACGCCCTGGTTGCTCAGATAGTGCGCCAACCGGTTGGCCCGCGCGTTCAGGGCCGCGTAACTCAGCTCGTTTGCTTCCCGGTCGACTCCCTGTCCGGGTTCCGGCTCCATGGCGAGCGCAATGGCCTCGGGCGTGGCCGCGGCTTGGATTTCGAACCATTGGGGCAAGAGGGCGGCCGATTCCCTCACCCGCTCCGTTTGATTCCAGTCGATCAGCAGGAACCGTTTCTCGTCCGCGTCCAGGAGCTCGAAATCGCCAACCTCCCGATTCGGGGCCGCGAGAATTGACCCCAGTAGGTTGGAGAAATGCCGCATCATCCTCTGCATGGTAGACCCGTCAAAAAGGTCCGTGTTGAATTCCAAATAACCCTGGAACCCCGCCTCCAGTTGCATGAGAGAGAGGGTGAGGTCGTACTTGGCGGTCCGTTGCGCCACACCGAGGGGAGACAGGCTTACCCCGGGCAGTTCCAGTTCTTCATCGGGTTGGTTCCTCACGTCAAACATCACCTGGTAGAGCGGATCGTGGCTCTGGTTGCGCTCGGGCCGCACGGCCTCGATCACCATGGCGAAAGGAAGGTCCTGGTGGGCCAGCGCATCGAGCGCATTGCCGCGAACCCGCAGCAGCAACTCAAACCACTCCGGATTTCCCGCCAGCCTGGTCCGCAACACCAGCGCGTTGAGGAAGAAACCGATCAAAGGCTGCACTTCTTCACGCGCGCGGTTGGCCACGGCAAAACCCACGCAGATATCTTCCTGGTTGCTGTAGCGCGAAAGGAGGAGCGCGAACGCGGCTTGTAGCGTCATGAAGGGCGTCACATCCCATTGCTTGCTCAGATCCAGTAACCGGGCCGAAAGCTCCGGCGAAAGGGCCACGGGTTCCGTGGCGCCGCGGAAGGTTCGCACGGCCGGGCGCGGCCGGTCGGTGGGCAGTTCGAGAAGCCGGGGCGCATAGGCGAGCTGTTGTTTCCAGTAGGCGAGCAAGGCGTCGAGACGCGGCCCCTTCAGCCATTCCCGTTGCCAGGCGGAAAAATCCGCGTATTGAATCGCAAGCTCTGAGGGCCGCGCGTCGTTTCCCAAGAGCCTGGCGCGGTAAAACTGGGAGAGCTCCCTTACGAGCA
>JBGTRP010000946.1:0-2886 GCA_041940685.1 Acanthopleuribacteraceae bacterium | reverse complement strand
GTGCAGCGCGGGCTTGCCATAAAACGTTTCCGAAACCCGGTCCAGCGCTTCCTCCAGCCAGGGCGCCAGCTTGGGCGCGTTCCAGCCACCGGCCGCATCCTCGAAGTTGACCGTCACCTTGGCCCCGCTGGGCGGGTCCTGGGAGAGAATTTTTTTAATGGTTTGCTGGGCTTTGCTGGCGGAAAGAGTAGGAGGGATGCGGAAGGAGAGCTTCAACTCGGTATAGGGGCGCAAAACGTTGCCGCCGGAAACGGTGGGCGGAATTCCATCCTGGCCGGTGTAAGCCAAGGCGGGCCGCCAGGTGCGGTTCAGGATCAGTTCGACCCGGTCTCCATGGGCGGGTTTCATCTTGTCCACAAATGGGAACTTGGCGAACACCTGGTCGCCAAGCGCCTCGGCCGCTTTTTGGGCCTGTTGCACACGCTCCCCGGGAATGGGGGCGGAAAGCTCTTCTGGAATCAGGCGGCCCGTGTTCATGTCCTCGATACGGGCGAGCAATTGGCGCAAAATCCGGAAAGAGGAGGGCACCACGCCGCTGGCATCGCCGGAGTGTACGCCCTCGCGCAGCACATCCACCCGCAAGGTGCCGCCCACCATGCCTCGCAGGGAGGTGGTGCTCCAAAGCTGATCGTAGTTACCCGCGCCGCTGTCGAGGCAAATCACCAGGTCGGGACTGCCGATGACATCGGAAAAATGGTCCACGTAGAAGGGCAGGTCCGGAGAACCGCTCTCCTCGGAAAACTCGATGAGGATGATGATGCGCGCGTGGGGAACGTTTTGTTCTTTAAGCGATTGGATCGCCGCGACCGAGGCAAACAGGGCGTAGCCATCATCCGCGCCGCCCCTGCCGTATAGCTTTCCGTCTTCCAACTTCGGGATCCAGGGACCGAGATCCTCGCGCCAACCGGTCATTTCCGGCTGCTTGTCCAGGTGGCCGTACATGACTACCGTGCGGTCAATCTCACCCGGTATTTCGAGCAAAAGCAGCGGGGTTCGCCCTTTCAGCCTGCCCACGTGCAACTTACTGCCGGCAATGGGGTGCTTCTCCAGCCAGTCCACGGCCAAATTCAAGGCGTCTTCCATATGCCCGTTTTTCTCCCAATCCGGATCGAAATGAGGCGATTTGTTGGGAATGCGAATGTAGTCCGTAATGGTAGGTACGATTTCTTCATCCCAAAAGCGGTTGATGAACGCCTGTGTTTTCTGGGGGTTGGGCATAATCGCTGCTCTCCTGTCGATGGTATCGGCCGCCTAGAGATCCTAACCTATCGCCGGATCACTTTCCAGGCCAAAAATGACCGATTTTTTGTGGGGCCATCCCTGTCGGATGCATTCCCTCGAACGGCCAATTTAGGGTTCCCCATAGAAAAAGGACCCGGTAGTCCCGGGTCCTGTTGGAGATGGGCCGAATCCGCGATGGATTCGGCCTCGCGGATTCAAGATTCCATTAAAATCCGTAATTGATTGAGACCAGCATCCGCCGTTCGTTGATCGAGCCGCCGAAAATTTCATAGTGCTTGTCATCGGCCATGTTGTTGCCGACAAAACCAAAGCGCCAGTGCTCGTCGAGCTTGTAGTCCAGGGTGAAATTGATGGTGTCGTAATCGAGAATTTCACCCACGAAAACGCCCGCGGCCCAGGGGTAACCCTCGACGAAGTGGTACTTGAGGCTGGAGGACCAGCCGCCGCGGCTAAAGCTGATTCCCAGGTTGTACTTGTTTTCGGAGGCATTGGGGATCAGTTGGTCGCCTACCAGTTGGTCTTTGACGTCGAAGTCGAACCAACTGTAGTTGCCGTCCAGGGTCCACTCATCATTGATGTAGTAGTTGAAGGCGATGTCCACGCCCTCGGTATCCACCTGGCCCGCGTTGGTGTAGGATACGACCACCACCGGATGACCATCGGGCACCGGCGACAGTCCGCTGGGATTGATGTCGATGGTCTGGTTGGTGAGGCCCGCGGCGATGGCGGGCCCCAGGGCGCCGTTGATGGTGGCCAGCAAGGAATCGGAAATCGCGCCGGGCAGATTTTCCTGGAACACGAAACCCGTGTAATCGGGATTCACGCCGGGCAGAAGGTCGGTAATGAAATTGATGACCTCGGATTGGTAATAGTCCACCGTGAGGAAGAGCTTGGAGCTGATGACGCCCTTGTAACCCAGCTCCCAGGACTCGATTTCCTCGGGCACCAGGTTGGGGTTGCCCGCGGCGACCACGGGGATATTCTGCCAGTCCAGCAGCGCGGGACCGTTGTTGGGGCCCAGCGGCTGGCCATCCTGTCCCACGTTGCGCAGGTCGAGACCGAACCCGCCCAGCACCACTCCGTCCTGAATCAAACCGAAGGGAATGATGTTGGCGGATGCCGCGCGCAGGAAAAACTCCGAATAGTTGGCGGTTTGAAAGGCCTCGTTGTAGGTGGCCCGCATGGAGTGGTTTTGGTTGAATTTGTAGACAAAGGCCGCCTTGGGCGATTCTTGCGACTCGTGCAGGGAGCTGTCATCCCAGCGGCCGGCAAGGATGAGATCGAATTTCTCGGTAACCTCGAATTTCAACTGGCCGAATAAAGCCTGCTGGTCTTCCTTTTTGGCCTCTTTCATGAGCGTGTGATTGCCCATGCGATCGCGGGTGTCGACATCCTCCTCGGTGTAGGCGGCGCCGCCCACCAGTTGCTCGTCGAGTGGAACCGGCAGAATGTCGTCCCCGCGGCCGTCCCCGCGCTGCGCCTGCATCAGCTCTTCGAGACGCGGGCTGCGTCCGCGCCCGACGCCTGTGCCGTGATCTGCGGCGACCTGCACCTGAGCTATCGCGAGCTTGACGAGCGGGCCGAGCGCCTGGCCGGCGGTCTGCGCCAGCTCGGCGTCGGGCCCGAAGTCGTGGTCGGCCTTTC
>JBGTRP010000945.1:0-2891 GCA_041940685.1 Acanthopleuribacteraceae bacterium | reverse complement strand
AACGCGCAACCCATTCTGATCACCTGTCAGCACGGACAGGTATCGGTGGCCCATAACGGCAACCTGGTCAACGCCTCGGAAGTTCGCGAACACCTCGAAAAAATCGGGTCGATCTTCAATTCAGACAGCGATAGCGAAGTGATTCTGCACCTCATCGCCAAAAGCACCGCGACACAATTGGAAGACGCGGTGGTGGAGGCTTTGTCTCAGGTCAAGGGCGCGTTTTCCTGTGTGTTCCTGTCCAAGGACAAGTTGATCGCCGTGCGCGATCCCCACGGTTTTCGACCCCTGATGATGGGCACCCTTGGGGAGGCCACGGTGTTTGCCTCGGAAACCTGCGCCTTTGATCTGTTGGACGCCAGCTTCGATCGGGAGCTGGAGCCCGGCGAAATGGTGATTGTCAACCATTTGGGCATGCGCCGCCGCCTGTTTCCGTTCGAGGCCAAGCCGCGGCGACAATGCATCTTCGAGCACATCTACTTCGCCCGCCCCGATGGATTCATGTTTGGGGAATCGACCCATGAGTTTCGGGAGCATCTAGGCGCCCAACTGGCGCGCGAGGCGCCCGTCGATGCGGACCTGGTGGTTCCGGTGCCGGACTCGGGGGTATGCGCCTCGGTGGGTTACAGCCGCGAGAGCGAGATTCCATTCGCCTTTGGCCTTATTCGCAATCACTACGTGGGCCGCACCTTCATCGAGCCGAAACAGTCGATTCGGCACTTTGGGGTAAAGGTCAAGCTCAATCCCGTGCGCAAATTGATCGAGGGGAAGCGAATCGTCCTGGTCGACGATTCCCTGGTGCGCGGAACCACCTCTCGTAAAATTGTCAAAATGGTGCGGCAGGCGGGCGCCGCGGAGGTGCATCTGCGCATCAGCGCGCCGCCCACCACCCATCCCTGCTACTACGGCATCGATACGCCCAACCGTAGGGAGTTGATCGCATCTTCCCATACGGTCGAGGAGATCCAGCGCTATACCGGCGCGGATTCGCTGTCCTACATTTCCATGGAGGGCCTGATGTCCTGCCTTTCCGGTTCGAAATCGGAGGACTATTGCCATGCCTGTTTTTCCGGGAAATATATTTTGAAGTTCCCCGAGCAAGAGAGCATGAAGGTATGAGCGTGGACTTGGGACGCCTGGTCAGTTACCTGAACAGCCGATTGCGCTGCGGGGAGTTCGAGGAACCCGCCATCAACGGGTTACAGGTTTCCGGCAGGAGAGACGTCGCCAAAATCGCATTTGCCGTCGATGGCGTTCTGGCCACTTTCGAGCAAGCCGCCGCGGAAAATGCCGATATGCTGATCGTGCATCACGGCATTTATTGGGGGTTTCAATATGCATTGCGCGGCCCGGATTATGCACGCGTCAAGCTGCTGATGGACCATGAGATTTCTCTTTACGCGGCCCATCTGCCCATGGATGCGCATCCCGAATTGGGGCACAACGTCAATCTATTGCGCCAGTTGGGCGTGGATGAGGAAAGCTTACAGCCCTTCGGCCATTACAAGGGCCAGACCATTGGCTTCCAGGCGCGCCTGCGGCAGGTCCGGCGCGACGACCTGACCGCCAGGCTGGAAAGGGTATTGGACGGGCCGGTCAAGTTGTTGCCATTCGGTCCGGAAAAGGTGCGTTCTGTTGCCTGCATTACGGGGGCGGGCGCGGATTTTGCCCTGGTCCGGGAGGCCAAGATCCAAAATATTCACTACTATATCTCCGGGGAGTCCAGTCATCCTATCTACCACTTTGCGCGGGAAAACGGGGTGAACCTCGCGTTGGGGGGTCACTACCGGACCGAGGTCTTTGGACTGCGGGCGATTCGGGCGGAGTTGGAGCGGGAATTCGGCGTGGAGACCTGCATGATCGAACATCCCACGGGTTTGTGACCCGGCGATGGAACTCCTTTTCCGGTTTGAGTGATGAGCCTGAGAAGCTCACCAGAAAAAAGCGAACACGAGGCGGCGTATGGCGGACAGACATATCTTGATTACCGGCGGCAGCTCGGGCATCGGCCTTGCCCTGGCGGAGCGACTGATCGCGGAGGGGTGTTGGGTCCATCTTTGCGGGCGCAGGAGGGAACCCCTGGAAACGGTGCGCCGAGACCTCGGCGCGCGTGTAAACCACTACCAGTGTGACGTTTCCGTCGGTGAAGAACGAGAAACCCTGCTCGCCGATGTGTTGGCCAATAGTGGCGGGCGCTTGGACGGGCTGGTCATCAACGCGGCTCGCTATGGTTTCCGGCCCCTGGTGGAATTGGATGAGGCGGAAGCGGGCGCCTACTTTCAAACCAACACCTTGAGCGTGATCCACTTGATGCGTTTGGCCTATTCCGCGCTGCAGAAGGGCGCCGACAAATCCGTCGTGTTCGTATCTTCTACCCTTGGGACCCGTCCGATTCCGGGATGTGGCGCCTACGCCGCCACCAAATCCGCGCTCAACAGCCTGGCCAAAAGCTATTCACTGGAGCTGGCATCAGACGGGATTCGGGTGAACGCCGTGCTTCCCGGCGTGGTCGATACGCCCATTCACGAGCCCAGTGGTCCCGGCGACCCGAGCAGGGCGGAGAAAATGGAAACCCTCGCGGGCCTTCATCCCCTGGGCAGAGTGGGCGCGCCGGCGGATGTGGCTGAACTCATCTGTTTTCTGTTGTCCTCACGCGCTTCCTGGATCACCGGTTCCCTTTACTACGTGGATGGAGGCGTTAACCTTGCCTAGCGTCTGCTTTTGCCGCTCCGTGCGCTTTCGCGCCACCCATCACTACGAGGTTCAAGGTTTGGACGCCCGGCAGAACCGCGACCTGTTCGGCCCATCCAGCGAGCCCCACCCCCATGACTGGCGGGTAACCATTTGGCTGGAGGGCCCCGTGGACCAGCGGACCGGCATGTTGGCCGATC
>JBGTRP010000944.1:0-2895 GCA_041940685.1 Acanthopleuribacteraceae bacterium | reverse complement strand
CCTCGCCCAGGCGCTTGACCACGAAGGGCGAATCCGAGGTGCAGTGGACGCCCTGCATGGAGGCGATGACCTTGAGATCGGCCATGCGTTGGACATCCTCGGGATGGAGGTGCTGCGCGTGTTCGATGCGCCAGCGGCGGTCTTCTCCCTGGAGCACGGACTCGTACAGGTTCAACACCTCGCGGTTGCCGCGATCGCCGATGGCGTGTACGCAGAGCTGAAGCCCGTGCGCTTGGGCAATTTCCGCGGCCTCACGCAGATAGGGGAGCGGCATGACGTTCTGGCCGGTGCTCTCCGGTAGATCCTCGTAGGGTTCCAAAAGCCAGGCGCCGCGGGAGCCAAGCGCGCCGTCGGCGTATCGTTTGATGCCGCCCAGGGTGAGGCGGTGATCGGCATAGCCTTTGATTCGGTATTGCGGCAATCTTTCTTTGAGCGTTGCGTTGTCGGAACCGGCCATTACCCAAAGGCGGATGTCGAGCTCTCCGGCATCGGCAAGCTTTTTGTAGAGATCGATATCGGCAAAGGAAGAGCCCGCGTCCTGGAAGCTGGTAATGCCCTTGGCAAGGCACTCTGCCATGGCCAGCTTGATAGCCTTTTCATTGTAGGTTTCCCGCTGCTCCTGAGTTTGTTCGGATTCCCCTTTCTGTTTGGCCGCCCAAACCAGGGATTCGGCGTTTTCCTCGAATACGCCGATGGGATTGCCCGATGCGTCCCGGACCAGCTTGCCGCCTTCCGGATCGGGTGTGTCCGCGTCGATGCCGGCCAGTGACATGGCCTTGGCATTGGCCAAAACCGCGTGCCCGCTGGCATGGGAGAGCACCACCGGATGGTCGGGCGTGGCCGCGCTCAGCTTCTCATGAGCCGGATAACCTTCCACGTTCGGCGTGGGCGCGGGGTCCCATTTTTCCTGGTGCCAACCATGGCCCACGATCCATTCGCCGACCGGCGCGGCCGCGGCCGCGGCGGCTACCCGGTCGATGACTTCATCCCAATTGGCGGCGTCCATCAGGCCGACATTCATTTTGGTAACCCCCAAATTCTTGAGGTGGCCATGGCCCTCGATGAACCCGGGAACCGCGGTTGCCCCCTCGAGGTCGATTACCCGCGTGCTTTCACCGATATGCCCGCGAACCATGTCGGAGTCGCCCAGGACCAGGATTCGGCCGCCGCTGGCGGCCAGAGCCTCGGCCCGGGGTGCGCCATCGTCCAGCGTGATGATGTTCCCATTGAGAAGGACCAACTCCGCGGGCTTGGTTTCGGGTTGGGAGCGGCCGCAATAAAGGCAAATCGCGGCAGCCAGGAACATGGAAAAAGCTCTACAACGACGAGATCGGAAAAACGAGATCGTATTCAAGGGTTTCTCTCCAATTATTCTTCTGCCGGATTCTGGACGGATGGCGACATGGCAGCATGAAAAGTTTGTATCCAGCATTCTAGCCGCATGCGGGCGCATGGGTCTAGCGGGATGCCATCCGGATGGTTCCGAAATTCCGGGAATCAGTCGTCGGCATCCCATGAGACGAGGTTCCGGTGACCGAATTCAAGCAGGAAAACGCGGCTTCACTTGTAGCTGGACACCGGCTTCTTGAGTCTGCCGGCTTGCCGTTCCAAAACTCCACACACCATTAAAAACTCTCGCCGCCAAGGCGGCCAGGGAAGGGACGACTTTGCCGCGCCAATCCCGCGGCCGCGAGAAAAAAGGCCCTCAAACCTGGGCCCACCCATTGAAATTGAAAAAAAGAACGCGCAGAAGGAAACATTCGCTACGCGCTCTTGGCGCCGCTCGAAAACGTTCGGAGGACTTTTCAAAACATGCAAATGGTTGCCTTTGACGGCTTTGTTGATATTTAATGTCTTTTTGAAGAAATTGTAATTATCTGCTTCGCCTTTCTTATAATGGGTTTTTCTGCCGGAGCGCCTTTCGGCCTTTCCCGGTTTGAGGTTGCTTGGCAGGAGGCGCCTCTTCTCGATGCCAACCCAGCTCAGCCCATGGGTGGAGCCGCTTCAACCATTCAAAAGAACAAGCATGAGGAACGATTTTGGCTTCCGTGGCGATCAGACAACCGTTTCCCTCTCCGTTTGGAATGGGTTTCCGCGCTTTTGAGAGCAAATTTCATTTCTTGGGATAGGTGAATGATAAGCAACGACGAAACGCTCATGAGCATCCCGGGATACCGGATTGTGGAATTGATCAGCGCCGCGCCCAAGACCTTCGTCTACCGCGGAATCTCCCTGCGGAATCAGAATCCGGTAATCCTCAAAACGCTCAATCCCAAAGCGCCCTCTTTGAACCGCCTGGCCGCACTGCGGCATGAGTACGAAATCATAATGAGCTTTCAGGATAAGGGATTGATCGCCACCTACGGTCTGGAAAAATACCGCAATCTGCCGGTGTTGGTTCTAGAGGATATCGGGGGCATGTCGCTAAGTCGGCTGGTTCGGGGCGGGGCGCTGGAAATCGGGCACTGCCTGGATATCTTCCTGTCCTTAGCCCGCCAACTTGCCCGCATCCACGCCGGAGCGATCATTCACAAGGACATCAATCCTTCCAATATCATCGTTAACCCCAAAAGCGGTGCGGTTCGCCTGATAGACTTTTCCATTGCAACCCGTCTTTCCAGTGAAACGCGCAAGGCCTCGCCGGTAAAATCCCTAGAAGGGACCCTGGCCTATATTTCTCCGGAGCAAACCGGACGCATGAACCGCGTGATCGATCACCGGGCGGACCTTTACTCGCTGGGCGTCAGCTTCTATCAGGCGCTCACCGGACGGCTGCCGTTCCCGCAGGACGCCGTCAACGACAAGTTGAGGGCGCATCGCGATTGGAATCCTCAGCCGGTGGTTGAGGTCGTCTCCGACGTGCCGGCTGAAGTTTCCGACATCGTCGTCCAGATG
>JBGTRP010000943.1:0-2904 GCA_041940685.1 Acanthopleuribacteraceae bacterium | reverse complement strand
CAGTATGTCCGCGCCGAGGATGAATTCGGGAAGGCCGGGGCCCATTTCGCGGAGAAGCGCGATTCTCCCCTGTTGGCGGCCTATACACTCTATTGCCAAGCCTACGGATCGAGTCAATTAAGCAGATTCGCCACCAGTTTGAATCGCTACGAGGAGGCGTTGGAGCTGTTGAAGAAACATGCGCCCGCGAGTCACCTGACCCTCAGGACGCTATTCAATTTGGGAATGACCTACGCGAGAAATTTCCAAAATGCGGAAGCGAGACAAAGCTTGCAGGAAGCGCTTGAGCTCTACGAAAGACGTTTCCCCGAGGACCCCGACCTTTTTCGAATTCTGACCGATCTCGGCAGGCTTCATCGGCAAGATGGCAACTATCTTCAGGCGGAGGAACTCTTAAAACGGGTAGAACTGGCGGGTACGCAACTCGCCCTGCCCTTAGATATTATGGCGGACTGCTATACCAATCTCGGCCACATCCACAACAACCGAAGAGATTGGCAAAAAATGGACGCGTATTACGCAAAAGTCCGCGAGCTATTGACCCGGGCAGCGGGCAAGGGAAATGCGACCTGGCTCAAAGCAAGAACCCTGCATCTTGAAAATGGTTGGGGGGTTGCCTATTCCGAGCGGGGCGAATTGGATCTTGCGGCGCTGCATTTTCGTCAAGCCCTGGAGCTGGCAAGCGAACTCGGCAGGGACGGTGAAGTCTGCCGGGTGCGCGTGAATTTAGCGGAACTGAGTATCCGAGGGAGAGATTATGAAGGCGCCCTGGAGTTGCTTCGCCAGGCGGACGAGGTTGAGGGCGCCGGGGATGATCTCAGAGCGCTGAGCAAGTGGCTTCGGGGCAGGGCGCTCCGGCTGGATGGGCAATACGAGGAAGCTTTTCTATCCCTGGCGGATTCCGACAAACGCTATACGGATGCAAATAATCTCCATTTTGGTTATGCCTTAAATCTTCACGAAATGGGCTTGCTCTTCCTCGATCGGGAGGAGTTTGCCAAGGCGGAGACCAAGCTCAGAAAAGCAATTGAGGTTCTTGAGCATCAATTCCTGAATTTGGGCGGCACGGATTACCAACAGGCCCATTTCATGGTGGAGTTTGGGGATCTTTTCAAAAATTTGGTCCGCGTGCTCCTGAAACAGGAAAAGGAAGCCGAGGCCTATGCTTGGAACGAACGGTACCGGGCCCGCATTTTCCTGCGCCAGTTGTATCAGAGAGAGTATTTCTTTGCCAACCGGGTTCCCCCGGACCTCTGGCGGCAGCGTGACCGTTTGGTTTCGGAACAATACCGGCTCCAGGCTTTGAAGTCGGAACAAAAAACCCAGGATCAGTGGGTCATTGAGGCGCGGCTTTTGGAGGTCGGGGCCCAGCTTCGGCAAAACCTCGCCAAAATGCGGGTGGGGATTCCGGATTTGAGCCCATTCAAAAGCTTGACCGATTGGAGCTTGGAACAAACGCAAGCGTCCCTGGACCCGGGTACGCTTCTGCTCTCTTTTTTAACCCATCGCGAGGAGAGTTATCTCTTCGTGGTGGACGCGGACCGCGGATTGCGCGTGGAAAGGATCGGCCTTTCTTTGCAAGGGCTGCAAAAGCGTGTCGTGGATTTTCTGGAGATTTTAGAGAGAGCCAATATGGAGGAGTTGCCCATTCTCCATTCCCGGGCTCACGCCTTGTTCGATTCCCTGATGGGCGCCGTGGCCCCCGACATCCAACGGGCCGAACGAATTCTCATTTCCGCGGACGGCCCTCTGCATGTGTTGCCTTTCGCCGCGTTGATCGTGGACGACTCCCATGCCTTGGGCCCTGACAGTCGGCCTCGTTACCTGGTGGAGGTCAAACCGCTGCACCGGATCATTTCCATTCCGGTGTATCAAAAATTTAGGGATCGGCGGGCTACAAAACCACGGGGCGAACAACCGCTTTATATTGCCGCCTTTGGAAACCCCAAAACGGAATCCCGGCCGGATTTACCGGGATCCGAACTTGAGGTGAGGCGGCTGGAGTTGCTCTCCGGAATGGAGGTTCGCGCCTATCTGGGCCCTGAAGCAAGCGAAACCAACTTAAAGGGATTGCAAGGAGAATTCTTTGCGCTCCACCTCGCCGCCCACGGTGATTACGATTTGGATGAGCCGTTGAGCTCCAAAATTGCGCTAGCTAATAGTAAGAGTGATGACGGTATGTTGCATGTCTACGAAATTTTGAACGAGATCCGGTTGAAGGTGGATCTGGTGGTGCTTTCAGCCTGCCATTCCGCCTTGGGCAAGGACCTCGGCGGAGAGGGCGTCCTCAGCCTGGCGCGCGCCTTTGAGTTCGCCGGCGCGCGCTCCATTGTGGCGACCCTCTGGAAAATCGAAGACGGCAAAACCCCCGAAATCATGGAAAGTTTCTATGGCGATTTGCGCAAGGGTGTCGAAAAGGACCGTGCGCTACGTGGCGCGCAGTTGGGATTCATTCACGGGAATCGAAAGACGAGGCATCCCATTTATTGGGCGGCCTTTGAATTAATCGGTGATTGGACCTGAACCCGAAGGAGGAAACTGATGACCAGTAGGTATACACGCTCTCAGGTTTTCGACATGTTGCGCGACCGCCCGGCCGAGGAGGTGCGCGAGGAAATTGCCTGGGACGCGGATGAGGAGCACCAACAACTGCTGGCGGAGATGGCGAGTTTGGAACGGATGCTGAGATCCATCGACAAAGATTTTCCGCCGACGCCGAACTTCGAGCTTCCGCTGGATTTTTTTACCCACAACGAGGCGCAAACCATGCCAGAGCCAAAGCAAAAGAAAAAGAGCGATTAGCGTTAGAAAGAAAGACCTTGACAAATTGGAAAGAAATGGTTATATTATATAGATTGATTACGAGAAGACTCTTGGCTGGTATAGTAATGTGGTAGGAGAGGT
>JBGTRP010000942.1:0-2904 GCA_041940685.1 Acanthopleuribacteraceae bacterium | reverse complement strand
CGTCGAGTCCCTGTACTCTGAGGTCGTCAAAAACCAGGACCAGCAGCCTCAATGGGACTTGCCGGCCATAGAGAAACGAATCCATCAATTGGTCAATGAAGAACGCGCCAGCCGCGGTCTGGGCTCCCTTGCCTACGATGAGGCGCTCGCGGCCGTGGCTCGGGGCCATAGTCGAGACATGGCGCGCGACGGGTTCTTCAGCCATGAGAATCCCGCGGGCGACGGGCCCACCCAACGGGCAAGCAAAGCCGGTTACAGGGTGATGCGCGATCTCGGCGGGGGCATGGTGCGCACGGGAATTGGTGAAAATATTTTCCAAGGGCATCGGGTCGCCGGCTTCTCTGCTTATGTGGAGCGGGGCGTGCGCTACGTGGAGAACCGTTGGCTGAGTGGCGAGCAATTGGCCCTTGCTTGTGTGGAGGGCTGGATGAAGAGCCCGGGACACCGCGCCAATATCCTCACCGCGGAATACCTGCGCGAGGGACTCGGAATCGCAATCGCGGAGGATGGAAAGGTCTATGTCACCCAGAACTTTTATTGAGGCTTCCAAGATGGTCTTAGGTTGCGATTCAGGAGCCTGTTGTCCTATGCCTGGGCTTGCTGGTCGATTGAGCGATGGGTACCTCTGATTTCGTTTCTCCTTACCCCAGCTTGAGCATACAGATTCAATCCATTGAAGCGCCCATCACAACGGAACTTTGATTCCGAATTTATTTTTCTAGAGAGGGTTGGAGAACAAATCACGTGGTTGGCGGGTCCGTGGCAAAGGCAATGGCATGCGCGTATTCCAAGGTTTCCAGCCGTTCCAACCGAAAACCGGCCAGCCTCAACTCCTCCTCGATTTCAGCATGGGAAAAGTAATGCACGAAATTGGGCGCCAAGCCGTCTCCCAACTCGATCGGCTTTCGAAATGAAATTTTGCGGATGAAGTTGGCAATCCCGACGCTCCAGCGAAAACGCCTCGTATCTCCCTGGCGGAAAAAGAAGGAAAGCAACAAGGGAGCGCCCGGCGCGGCGCGTTTGCGTAACTGGCGCAGAAAGGAAACTCTTCGTCGTTTTCCCTGAATCAGCATGTAGGCGCCCCAGCCGATGATCAGTCCGTCAAAGGCTCCGCTCACCTTCGGACACCGATCTCGATCGGAGTGGAGGACCTTAGCGGCGACGCCCTGTTTTGCCAGCAACCGGTTGGCGAGGCTTCTCAAACCCTCATGACATTCAAAACCGAGGACCTGGAATCCCATACCCACAAGCGCCAGCGTTTCCCGGCCCCCGCCCGCCCCCGCGAGCAGGAGGCGTTGCCCGGCTTTGAAATACTTCTCGACAGCTCGCGCTTCCCAGGCCATCAGGCCGCCTTGGTTGTAGGATTCGTCGCGATAAAGGGGCCATGCGTTGTAGCAGAGGCGGTCAACCTCGTGAAAGAAGCGGCGGCTGCCGACGCCCAGCCAAAACCCCTCAAAGCAGATATGAGCCAAGGCGGTGCTCTTCCTTAATGCCGCGCGGAAAAAAAAGTAAACCCGCGCCGGCAAAGAAGAGACGGTCCTCCTCTTCTGCCTGGTCAAGCGCTCATCCTTTTGCTTTTCCCGGTCCGAGGGTGATGAGGTTTTCCCGCAGCATTTTTTGGAGCAGCGCGCGAATATCGGACTCGCATTGCCGCTCCCCCACCTGGTACCGTTTTAGTACCCAGGCGCAGATTTCCCCCACATTTCGGGGCTGCTCCAAAAGTTGCCAAATTTGTTCGGCGATCGGGTCCAACCCGTAATACTTACCGCTGGTAATGCTCATGACCACCAGCTCATCGTCGAGATGGCTGGAAATATGATCCCCGGAACGGGTAATGAGAGATGAGGCTTCGATCGGTGAAGACAAATGGGATTCTCGCGATTAGATTCCGGCCTTGGCGAGGAGACGGCGAGGCCGGTGGAGGCGTTATTGGCGTTTGGCGACTGGCGCATCGCGGAATTCGGCTTCCAAGGCGGAGACAAGCTCATGCAAAAGGAAAGGCATGTTAGGTCTGACCAGCGTGTAGATTCTGCATTGATGGGAAACCGCGATGCACATGTTGAAATGGGCGTCCCTCAGTCCCATGGCCGGAACAGCCCTTGCCCGATAGGTATTGTAGATCAGGGGCATCAATTTTTGCGACCCCTTGAGCTCTCGAATTTCGCAATGCCCGACGGATGAAGGCTCCAGCAGGTAAATCCTATCGAGAGGAAGGGGTTGCGAAAAGAAGTCGTCCTCTAGGGGAAGGTAATACTTGCCCTCCTCTTCGACGGAGAAAACCTTTTCGGGGAGGGCGCAGGCCAGCTCTCGGGCCGAGTCACGCGGTAATTTGAGGTTGGCGTAACCCGGAAGGACAAGCGGGGGTTGATTCTCCCTGACCGCGAGGGCGCAGATATCGTCGGCAAGTATGGGGTACCCTCGTTGCCGGAAGGCTTGAGCCAAGGTGGACTTGCCATAACCGGAAGCGCCCAGAAAGGCGATGGCCCGGCCCTGGCGGGCGATCACGCTCGCATGCAGCGGCAATATGCCTCGGGCGTGAAGCAGCAGCCCCATAACGGAACCCAGAAGATAAAGCCGGACCAGGGTGATGTCCACGCCCGCCACGGGCGCGACGACGATCTCCCGGCCATCGATGATGTGGTACGCGGCAACCCTGGGAATGGTAAAAAGTATTTGACGGCCCTCCATTTGGTAGTCCTTCCCCACCGACTCCGCCCGGGGTAGGGAGGGGGCAACCTCGCCGAAACGGATTTTTAGATCGCGGCCATGGCCATGGGGCAACAATTCCGGGAATGCCATTTCGGACTCGATCTCAAGGCCGAATGCCAGGTAATGGAAGAGTTCTCTGGATGCGGATCTAGTGGACACCGATAGCCTTTGCGAAGGTTGCGCCGCGCTGGAAAG
>JBGTRP010000941.1:0-2906 GCA_041940685.1 Acanthopleuribacteraceae bacterium | reverse complement strand
AAAGGCTCCTCTTTCGGCTGTTGAGGCGGCATCGCGAGTTGGTCTACCTGGCCACCGGGATCTCCCACTCGCTCGCTTTTCTCGCGGCCAACGCGGTTTGGCGCAGGTCCTGCGCGCATCTGCATCTGGTCCACGGCGGCGCGGAGGAACGCCTCAGCTACGGCCGCAAGCATTTGCTGAACCGCTTCAATATCCTATTCGTGAGCGTTTCCGATTACGTCAAACAACGGCTGATCCACCATGGCGTGGACCCAAACCGCATCCGGGTGGTGGGCAATTTTCTCACCAGGGAAAAAATTGCGGCCATTCAAACACGGCCGGAACCCGCGCGCGCGCCCTTACGCAGGGGGCTGGTCATCTCCAGGCTCGATCCCATCAAACGCCTGGACTTCCTGTTGGAAACCCTGGAGCGCCATGAGGAGTTAGGGGACTTTTCTTTCGAGGTTCGCGGCCTGGGCAGCGAATGGGACCGCCTACGGGCTTGGGCGGAACAAAAGCGGCTGCCCGTCAGCTTTCCCGGCTTTGCCGCCAACCTGCACGAGATCATCAAGGATTTTGACTTTCTTTTGCATCTCTGTCCGGAAGAGCCCTTCGGACTGGCGGTTCTGGAAGCCATGGCTGCCGGGATCCCGGTCCTGGTGCCCGACTCCGGAGGCAGCGCCGATCTGGTCGTCCCCGGGGTCACGGGCTTTCGTTACCGGGCTCTGGACGGAAAGGATCTGGCCGAGTCCCTCGGCCGCATTTCTGGAATGAAAACCCATGAAGTGACGCGCGTGGTGGCCGCGGCTCAAGAGAGCCTGGACACCCGCTTTTCCCAGGCCAGGCAGTTGGAGCGCTATCAAGCGGCAATTGAGGAGGCCGTCCGCCGCTGAGGATGTGGCGCAACCAATGCCGGAAACAGGCTACAATGCCTTGTTATGGACAAGCTGGTTCTCATCCCACCCATCATCTCCATTTTCCTGATCTGGCGCAAAGGCTTTGGCTGGGCTTTCGTCTATTGGTGGATTCCGCTGATGATGGCGATCCCGGCCTATTTGGAGTTGGACGGACCCGGCATCCCCCCGATGAACTTCTACATCACCGGTTTTTTGCCATTCCTGTTCAAAAGGGAGCTGCGCATCGCGGCCCTGGCCGACTGGCACTGGTTTGACCTGTTCGTGTACGGGTTTCTATTCATCATGACCCTGAGCGAATACCACACCACCGGCTTTGCCTCCGCGCGCCAGTTGTTGTTCCTCGGCGTTCTTTCCTATCTTGGCCCTTACCTGGCCCTGAAATACGTCATCCTCCACGAGTGCCGCGAGTGCCAGTTGGCCATTGTTTTCGTCGTGATGTTGGCGGCCATCGCCCTCTTCAACCTGTATGAATTCCGTTTTGGCGTCAACCAATTCCTGCGCATTCGCCTTCATCTATGGCCCAATTACTACCCGCTTAGCAATATCGTGGTCATCCCACGCTGGGGGTTCTTCCGCGCCTCCGGTCCCTTCGTGCATCCGATCGTGGCCGGCATGGCCTTCGGCTTCATTTTACCCATGACCTTCTGGCTGACCGCTTACCGCATCATTCGTCCATTCTGGCTGGGCGCGACCTCCATCGGCTGTTGCCTGCTGGGGGTTTTCATGACCTTCAGCCGGGGACCCATGCTGGGCGCCCTGATCGCGGTATTCCTCTACCTCGCCGGCCAATCCCGTTATCGAGTGCCGATTTTCCTCACCACAACCATTCTCCTGGTTTTTCTAAGCGTTCCCCTGGGCATCAAGGGAATGGAGTACTTCAGCGTGGACCGCGCCTCCGCCAAATCATCCACTCAGGAGACCGCGCTCTACCGCAAGGAACTGATCGAAAACTACGTGGATGTAATTAAGGAACGGCCCTTGCTGGGCTACGGTTTTTTGAATATCCCCTACGTGGGCGGCCAGAAATCGATCGACAACGCCTATATTTATTACGCTTTGGAATGGGGCGTTTTCGCGCCGCTGCTCATTTTGGGCTTGTGCCTGGCATGCGGGCTAACCCTGCTCCGTTTGGGCTTGAACAAGAAAATCGATATCATCAGCCGGGGCATTGTATGGGCGATTTTGGGCGGTATCGTGGGCTGCATGTTCAGCATGGCCACGGTGTACCTGGCCAAGCCGGTTTCCAGCATCCTCTTCATGTGGGCCGGTTGGACCGCCGCCTTCAGCCTGCGTTTTCGACGGGGTAGGGTCGCGGACTGGATTGCGCCCAATGCCCACCCGAGCACGGAAGCGCCGAAATCTGGTTCGAACTCAACCCCCAGCCCATCGGGTATGGTAATTTTATAAGCAGGCCCTGCTGAAAAGGGCCACGCTTTCACGATAAAGGGAAGCCCCATACCCACGCCTGGTCGAATACACTTCTCCGGGCGCCGCTATGTAGGAATATTTGGCCCTTGGCGTTCAAATTTTTGCAGAATACATAAATTCAAAAGCAGCTAGCGTTTTATGAATAATGATTCATTTTAACTTGAAACCCCGAGCTCCTAAGGCTACACTCATTTATCCGCCGAGGAATAAGGTTCATGGGCGGCAAGCCCGGATCGAATATTTCCACGGGTCTTTTCCAAATCCTGAAGTTGGGAAACATGTTTTGGTTGGGCCCACTCCATAATTCTCTCCAATCCCTAATTCCATCGGCGCGATCGACAACGACTCTGATTTTTGAGCATGGACCCCATGAAACAGAAGACGCTCCTGGTCATCGAGGATGAAGCGGAATTTGGAGAGTACATCTCCCTCCTGCTCGAACATTCCGGGTACCGGGTTTTCAGAGCCAATGATGGGGAAACCGGCTTACGAATGGCCTACTACCACCATCCGGACCTGATTCTTTGCGATGTCGTCATGCCCGGACTCAACGGTTACGAGGTCCTAGAACATCTCCAGAAA
>JBGTRP010000940.1:0-2920 GCA_041940685.1 Acanthopleuribacteraceae bacterium | reverse complement strand
GATGAAAAGATAGAGGGTGACGTTGCGGATGTACATCCCACCCAAACCGGAGCCGAACAGGAAGCGGCTGCGCGCGGGCGCAATTCCGGCGGGTTTGAAACCCCCGCCACGGAAGAGGTCGCCAAATCACCCAAGCCTGCCATCGCGGCGCCCTTGCCAAAGAAACGTCGCGCAATCGAAGAAAACACAATTCAAAAGTCCCGTGTTCCGCAAGTAATGGAAGGGAGTTCGAAGCCATCATCCGGGGGGATGATCAAGCGCAATGAATCTTTACGCGAAGAGCCGCCCCCACTGGCGGAACGAAATCCCAGTCCGGTGAAAAAAGCGAAGACTTCCCTCCACCAAGGAATCCTTAAATCCGACCGCAACAAAACGAGGCGGGGTGCAATGGCCGGCAGGACGTCTCCACCGGCTCCTTCAAGCCGAGAAGTAATGGATCAAAGACCTCCTGAAAAAGAAGGCGGGTCCATCTCCCTTTCGTCTGGGGCCGAGACGGCTTCAGTAGGAACCGAAGAGCCCGGCCCTGCCGGTCAGTCCAACGAACTCGAAGCCGCGCCTGGGGGAGCGAAACCCCAGGCTGGTGCTTCCTTGTCAACCCCTGAAATTCTCGACCGTAGGGAACAAGACCGCCAACTGGAGCCAACCACGCCCGAATTTCAAAGGGGGGCGCTGATTCAACCGGGCCAGGGAGTCATCCAGCCATCCGTGCTCGGCTTGGAAAAACCAGAATACCCCCAGGTCGCCAGGCGCCTGGGTTTGGAAGGTCTCATTCATGCCTCCGTGCTGGTGGATGAAAACGGGGAGGTCGCGGAGGTTCGCTTCTCCAAAGGACACCAGGGATTTAGGGATTCGATCAAAAAAGCCCTGAAAAAGGCCAAATTCAATCCCGCCACCAAGAATGGCGTACCAGGCAAGATGTGGATTGAGCTGAGCTTTCATTTCGAGTTGTAGCTTTGCCAATAGCGGAAGGTTCTTGCCGGGCAGGCGTGGGTTTTCTGCAGGGGTTTATCCACGAGGATAAACGAATGGACGGAGTCCTGACGGAACCGGCTCAATACACAAAATGGGACCTCGCGACTCCCCTCTTTTGATGACTGCCAAGCCCTCGACCGGGAGCATCCGGGTGTGAAAACATATCGGAATGCACAACTTTTTTCTCCACAAGCGCGTCCTTATCATTTGTTGCGGACGCCAACTTTGCTAATCTAATAAAAATTTTGGGGGTATTTCATGTTTGTGTTGCTCGCGCTGTTCGCGTTTTTCGATCAAGGCGATCAGGTTGTCCACTATCAGGATACCGGCGTGTATCAGCCGCTTTCCGACTGGGAAACGCTGGTCAGCCCGGATGGGCATGTCTTTATCCTCAACTTTCCCGAAGCCTATATCAACCACTATGATGGCGAGGGCAAGAAACTGGCCAATATCGGCCGTAAAGGGAAGGGCCCCGGCGAATTCACCTACGCCACCCAGATCTTTTTCCACAAGGGCAAGCTGATTGTCTATGACCTGCTGGAGAATCAATTCAGCGTATTCAACCCCGATGGGAAGTTTGAAAAGCGCTTTTCCTCTCCCGGACAGGGCTTGAAATTCGCCAAAACCGCCTCCGGCTGGGTGTATGGCAATTGGGCGGTGTTTAGCGTGAAGGAAAACGAGGCCGCGCTTCACTGGGCCGATGAAGAATTCACCAAAACCCGCAAAATCATGGACCTGGAAGACAAGGGACAGGGCAGCGGCTTGTGGGTGATGTCTAATGACGGAAAAACCAAGGCCAAATTCAGCCCCATTAACACCTATCCCAAGCTGCGCTCCAATGCGGATGGCAGCAAGGTCTACATGACCCACCCCACCCGTTTCCGCGTGTACATGATCAGTGCGGAAGGTGAAGTTAGCCACTTCGACCGTGCGGACAAACAAATCCCCTTCGACGAGGAATGGGCGGAGGGAGAACTGGCCAAACGGAAGGAAAACAACCCGCGATTAAAAAAAATTGAGACCAATTTCCCCAAGTACTTCCCCGCCATTCGTGACCTGAAAGTTGACCCCGACGGCAATTTATTGGTGGATCGCTGGCGGGGCCGGCCTGACGAGAAACACTATCCCATCGCTATTGACGATTCGGGTGAGGAAAAGAAAATGAGCTATGATTGGGATTTGCTGGACCGCTTGGTGGGCAAGGCCGGTGATTTTATCTATATCCGCACCTTCGACGTGGAGAGCGAGGAAGGCCAGGTGGCGCGGGTCCCCGCGGAATTAGCCGCGAAATTCATCGAGGAGAACCCCATCGAGTTCGAGGGCGATTCCGGTCACTCTATTTCCATCTCCCGGTAGTCGCACTGCATGGAAGACTGACCCCCCGCTGACTCGGGTAGTTTGTTCCAAACCAAGGGTCCTCAATCGTTTTGGTGGCAGAATATGTCTGAAGAAGTCAATCGTCAGATGAGCGCCCGGCTCGATGAAATGTCGAAGCGCATCGACCGATTACAGTCCGCGATCGATACTCCCAAGCCCAAAAAAGCGTGGTATAAACCGAGCACCCCTGGTGAACTCATCACTCTCATTGGTATTCCAGCGGCCCTGATCGCGGCTTTGTGGGGTTTCTACGACGGAGTCTGGCTAAAGCTTCAGCGACTTGACGCCGCCACCTTAGCCGTGGCCCAAGATAGGCTGGTGGAGCTTCAAGACCTTAGATCAGAGATCTTCGTCCTTCAGGCGCGCCAGAACGACGCCGAGATCGCTGCAATACTCGAAGCCAAAGCCAGCCGTCGCGACCGCCTTGTAGACGAGAGCTTCGTCTATTGGACCAAACAGCCGTCCTACTTTTCTAAGAAAGAGGCAATCCTATTGGCTGAAGAACTACAATTACAGCAGCGCCAGGGAGATGCGCTCAAGGTCGTTGCAACTGTTGCACCCGTCGGTGTAA
>JBGTRP010000939.1:0-2921 GCA_041940685.1 Acanthopleuribacteraceae bacterium | reverse complement strand
AAGAAGACACCCTGATTTCTGAGAAAGGCCAGCCGCCTATGCGGGCTTGGTATGGTTGGCGTTGGAAAAGTGCGATTCCGGAATACCACTTCTCACAGGAAGAGATACTGGCTATCAAGAATTCTAAGGAAGCCTTCTATAGCAGAATCTCCCGGCAAAAGGCTTCCAGAGATCCGAAAAAGTCCGGACCGGCTTTTTCCCGGAAACTTCGGATCGTATTTGCGCTATTTTTGGGGGCCGGTTTCCTGGCCGCTGGCTTTATGGCGGCAACCTATCAAGAGGGCGTCAAGATATTTTTGGAAAAAGGTCCTAGAGAAGCCTTAGAATACTTTCGCAATGCCCAAGTCTATAAGCGGAACGATCCCGTGGCCGCATTTGGGAAAGCATGGTCGAAATACACTTTAGGCGATTTTAAAGGCGCGGAGGCAGATTGCTCTAGTCTCATAGCAAGAAAAGATACGCCTGGTGTGACGGTTGGAAATAGCAATTTTCTTCTAGGCAAGATCGAAACCGCCACGGGCCGTTTTGATCAGGCGCGGGAACATTTTGGAGCCGCGCTCGATATTTTTGAGACCTTTGGAAGGGATGCAAACTTATTCAAAACCTATTGTGCGCTGGCTGAGCTAGCCATGGAAGTAGGAGATCTCGCGGAAGCTGAATTTTTCTTAATCGAAGCGGAAGAGTCGAACGAAACAGCGAGCATGAATCCTGGAGAGCTTTACCAACTGAAAGCAGAGCTCGCATTTAGGCGAGGTGACTACGAACAAGCGATCTCCCTCACCTACCATCAGTACGAGGCCTACCACAAGGTGAATCACATCAACGAGGAAGCCGATGCACTGGTCGGCTTGGGTTTCTACCTGATTGTCAATGGACAATTGGAGGAAGGGTTCCAAAAAACCATGGAAGCTCAGGTCCTCATCAACAAGAGTGGTGATCAGGATAAAGTGTATTACACCTTCCTCAATTTGTTGATGGCTCGGCGTTGTGAGGGCCGCGGCTATGGCGCCTTAGAGTCCGCGCTTGTGGCGCATATCCAAAAGAATGAAGACCATCGACTTCAAAGCCTGTTGAACTTCGCTTTAGCCTTGAATTGCGGTCAACTGGGACCAGAACAAACCGGTGAAGGAAATCAATCCCCGCCACCCGACCTGCAATGATTTTTTCTTTTAGGCTCATTGTTTGCCTATAAAATTGTTGCCGACGCTTTCAAATGGATAAGGTTCGCTGCCAACCGGGTATTCTTGGCTATCCCTTTCGATTGCAGCCTCGCCGAGGATGAAATCGGTGATTTGTTGGACGGGTTCTCGCAGGCGGTCTTGGTCGTAGCCTCGGACGATGTAGCCGCCCGTGATTTCGCTGGTGATCTTGTGGTTCAATAGCCGCTTGATGGTGTAGGAGGTGATGCCCAGCGCTTCCGCGATGCTGGTGAAGGTCCGCCGCAGGTCGTGGGAGCAGAACTTCACGCCGCATTTCTCGGTGACCTGGTTCATGGTTTTTTGGGGCGTGACGATGTGTCCGCTACCTCCTTCGCGGCCCTGGAACACGTATTCGTTGATTTTGTGGCGGTGGCGTTCTCGAAACAGATCCCACAGGAAATCGGACAGGGGCAAGCGGTGCGGCTCGTGGTTCTTGGTGTCCGAGATAGTCAACACGCCCGCTTCCAAATCCACCTGTTCCCATTTCAATCCGGTGGCTTCCCCTCGGCGCAGGCCCGTCAGCATAAGCACCAACAGGTAATCGCAGATCGTGCCGGAGACCTCCCGAGGGTTTGCCTCCCGGATTTCGAGCACGGTGCGGAACCAGGTTCCGAGGTCTTTCCGCTGGATCACCGTTTGGCGTCGCGGGACGCGCTTCCAGGATCTCGTTTCCGTGAGCACGAGGACGGGGTTCTCTTTCAGCAGCGGCGCACCGTTGGCCAATTTGTAACGGGGCTTGGCGAAGTTGAGCACGCTGCGCAGGTAGCGCATGGTCAGGTTGGCTTGGGCGGCTCCGTTTTCCTTCTCCATTTTGGCATGGTGTTGGAGGACATCATCCCGCGTAATGCCGTGGATGGGCCGTTCCAGCCAACCTTTCAATTTGGTGTTGAAGGAGCGTTTCACATCCTCCACCGTGCGCGGTTTGAGTGAGCGAGAGGCGAGGTAATCCTTGAGCGCATGGGCCAGGGTGAGATTTTTGAGGGCGCTACCGGGCCGGGTTTTGTTGGGGTTGATGCCCTCTGACATTTGGGCCAGGACTTCCTGGGCCCGTTTGCGCGCATCCTCGACCGTGACAAGGGGAAACTCACCGATCTTCACCCGCACGGTTTTGCCCCGGACACGCTTTTCCACGATGAAGACTTTCTTGGTTTTGCCGATGCGGAGCCCAAACCCCGCGAGCTTGGCGTCCAAGAAATAGTCGGTGCCGGAAGCGGCAAAAGGAAGGGTTTCCACTAGCCGTTTATTAATGGTTTTTTTCATGGCGATCATCCAGTTTGTAGGCGATTTGTAGACAAATGACTTAGAAACAGAGAGGAAAATTGGGAAAGATTTAGAAAAGGTTTCGAAGTCTTGCTGCCTTGAAACTCAATGATACCATAGCACTCTAGAAGATAACAGGGTCAAAAAAGAAACGAGGAGAAAAACAGAGAAAGCGTATTTTTTTGGATTCCTAATCCGGAGGTCGGGGGTTCGAATCCCTCCGGGCGTACCAGCCCTAAGTGTTGTGTTACCATGGGTTGGCGTTTTTGGACGGCGCTCGAAGGATAACGGCAACTGACCTCATGGTCCACTGATGGTCCAGTCATTCGAAACACGCCACTGTTTCGAATGGACCACCGATTGGACCAATCGATATAGGAGGTTCGTTGCCATGGCCGTTTTTGATAAGAGAGTCTCCCGTGATGGGAAGACCACCTACCGTGTTCGCATCCGCGTGAAATC
>JBGTRP010000938.1:0-2927 GCA_041940685.1 Acanthopleuribacteraceae bacterium | reverse complement strand
CGCGCCGCGGCGTCGACGCCGTAGGTGCCGGCGCCGAGATAGACCCGGTTGAGGTAGAGCGAGAGGATCTCGTCCTTCTCCAGCTCGATCTCCATCCAGAAGGCGAGCAGCACCTCCTGCACCTTGCGGCGCAGGGTGCGCTGGGCCTGCAGGTAGTCGGCCAGGCGGGTCAGGAAGAAGCGCATGGCCGCGCCGTGGGCCAGGACCGGCAGGGCGTGGCCATGATGGTGTTCTCCCTGCCCTATCTCCTTTTTTCGGGTTACGCGGGTCAGCTTTCGGAAAGAATGTCCAAAACCACCATCATGCGGCTCTCCAAGCTCGCGGAATTGCTGATCATGCTGTTGGGGATGCTGGGCTTCCTTCTCGACCATACGGTGCTTCTCATGATCGCACTCTTCCTGATGGGAACCCAGTCAGCATTCTTCAGCCCCTCCAAATACGGCATCATCCCGGAGTTGATAAGCACGCGGGCGCTTGTGGCCGCGAACGGCGTGATCCAGATGACCACCATGGGCGCCATTATCTTGGGCGCGGCGCTCGCGGGCTATCTGATGGAGTTGTTCGCTACCCAACTCTATCTCGCCGGGGTGGTTTGCATGTTTGTTTCCGCCGCGGGGATTGCCACCGTTTACGGTATCCAGCCCTTGGGCGCCAACCGGCCCGGTCTGCCCATCCGGGCCAATCCATTGGGACGCATTTGGGATTGCCTGGGCATCATATTCCGCGATAAGGCGCTGTTCATGGCCTTGATCGCCTATTCCTTTTTTTATTTCTCCGGCGGCCTGGTTACCCAAGTGATCAACAACTACGGCATTACGCTATTGGAGTTGGGCCCCCGCGGCACCTCCATGCTGTTGGTCATTCTCACCACCGGGATCATGGCGGGCTGCCTGGTTACCGCCGCCATTAAAAACAGAATTGGCAACAAATGGACCATTTTTGTGGGGGCCGTGGGCGTAATCGTCGCGGAATTTTCGCTTACCTTCTACCAAATGCCCCTGGTTCTGATCCGGACCTCTCTCTTTTTCGCGGGCTTCTTCACGGGTTTGTACTTTGTTCCCATCGCCGCATTCCTGCAAGCCAAGCCGCCCCTGGGCCAAAAAGGCGAAATTCTGGCCGCCGTGAATTTCAGCAGTTTCGTGGGCATTTTGCTGTCGGGCGCGGTTTGGCAGGCATTGGTTTGGCTGGGCGTCTCGGCCAACCTGGCCTGGCTTTTCCTTGCGGGCGGGCTGGTTCTGATGCTCGCCGCGCTGTACCCCCGCCTCCACCTCATTGAATAATTACTTACTCCGCCTTTTTTGGTATAGTTTTTCTCATAGGGGAATTACCATGATGACACAGCTTCTTTTTTATACGCTCTTTTTCGCGCCCGTTGCCACGGAGGCCGGCGATGTCCTGGTCCTCAAAAACGGCAAGACCATTTCATGCAGCTCTTACCAGGTGGAGAACGGCCAGGTATCATTCAATACCGGCAAAAAAAACTATTCGATACCCGAGGCCATTGTCGACTGGGAGCGCACCAAGGAGGCAAAGCGCCAATTGGACGATCTGGTAGCCGCGCGCCTGGAGCTGGAGGAAGAGAGAAATAAAGAAGTGGAGGAAGCGCCGCCAGAGCCGCCCAAAAAGCTCATCAGCCTTACCAATGAAGAATACCATCGAGACATAAAATCTTACAGCGGGGAGCCGGTTACCTTTCCCTACCGGCGCATGGGCAACAGCATTATCGTCAAGGTAAGCATCAATGGCGGACCCGAACTGGATTTCATCTTGGATACGGGTGCGGAGATTACCCTGATCTCACCGGAAGCCTCGGTCGAGTTGGGCATAAAAAGCTCGGGCAAGAGCATCGATGTGATTGGCGTTGGCGGCGTGGCCCGCTCCGCCCGGCTTTGCAACCTGCGGGAGGTGTCCATCTCCGGCGCCCGGGTGCGCAATCTCCAGGCCGTCATTAAAGCGATCCCCCCCTTGAACGAGGTGCGCATCGTCGGCCTTATCGGTCAGGATTTCATTAACCACTTCGTCATGAACCTCGACCCCGCCGGGAATACGATCACCCTGAGCCCGCACGGTTCGACCACCAGCGCCAATATGATGACCGAAGACCTGGAAGAGGTGTTGAGGAATCCGGATCAAATCGGCCGGGATATCAACCGCATCACCACGGACCTCATCACGCTATACAGCATTTTCCAACAAATGGGGCCCAATGGGGACTCCTCGGCCGCCGTTCAAAGGCTCACCAGCCTCACCTCCCAATTGCCCGGCGTACAAAACCAAGTGGCCAAGATCTACCACGGTCTCACCGCACTGGGGAACGACAATCTGCCCCAGGAATTGAAAGGGCGCACACAGGCGTTTTTGAGATGCTATCCCCATTACGACAATCATCTCCGCGAGTTACAGCGATTCGCGCGCGCGTTGCGAACGGCGTACAGCCGCTCCAATGACCCCGCGGCCTTGCGGGAAAACCAGGGAAAGCTGCGGCAAGACCTGGAAAAGGTCGTGTCCTCCCTGCAAAGGTCCGATGCTTGCGGTTGATCCCGCCAAGGCTCCCATGAAATGATTTTGGCTTGCGGAAAGTTGCCGCCTCTCCCCTCCGGCGCTACAACGGCAATTCGCCCTGTACCGGCAGCTTGCGCTCATCCAGACGATAGCGAATTTTCCACTCGGAACGCTTGCCCAGGCACCAGGTATGCACGGGCGAGAAGCTGGACTGGCAGTAACCATAGGATGAAACCAGTGAGCTTTTGCAATCGGGACAGGGCGCATCGGGTTCGTCCTCGCTGAACACCAGGTGGCAGGACATGCAGATGCGCAGATCGGGCGCGATCTGAAGTTGGTTCACCCCGCTGTTCTGGGCCTCCTGGTAGACCTTCTGCAAAAAAGCGGGTTCTTCGACCGCTCCATTTTCCAGGAACAGGCTATGC
>JBGTRP010000937.1:0-2942 GCA_041940685.1 Acanthopleuribacteraceae bacterium | reverse complement strand
GGCTCGAATCAAAGTGTTGGAAAACAATCCAATAATACGATCGGAAACCCGTTGCATCAAGTCGTAAAAAACGAGTTGATGATCGGGGTTTGAGCCCTCCACATCCATGGTGTCTTTCAAGAGCTGACTGTAGAGCAGACGGCCGCTGTCGATCTCGTAAACGAAGACGCGCATGTTGAGGTCGAACCCGGTGATCTCGACAAATTGGGTTTGCCGAATGCGCCTGCCGGTAAAGTCGGTTCTCTGCACCTCGCGGAAACCGCTGCGGTCGACAATGTCGAAGGCAATCTCGCCGGTCAAGGCCAAGGTGGCGTCCGCGTTTTGAAGGTTGAGGGACTGAAAAAATGGCTGACTTTTCTGGAAAAAGGAGCGGGGATCGCGATCGCTGAGATCGATGGGCGGGCGGTTGATGATGCCCATCACGCCCTTGCGCGAAAGCTCCCGCCTTAGGAAGTTGATGGCCTCCCGTTCGGTATCGAAAATCTCATTCTCCACCGTGGTGACAAAACCGGGAAAGTACAGGAAATCGTAATCGGTCAGGTCGAGCTTGGGGGGCAGCGGCAGGGCGATGCGAACCCGTTTGGACTCGGAGCCGCATGCAAGCAACAGAAGCAAGGGCAGAATGACCGCAAGTTGTCTCATTTATGGACCGTCCTCATCTTGTGTATGTGGCGCGTTTTTGTTGTCGCTCTTTTCCTGTTGGTTGGTGCGTTGCTGTTTGGACTCCCGAATTTTTTTCTCGCGCTCCAGTTGACGCTGGTGGCGCTTGTAAAAGCTCAGAAAGCGCTTGTAATTTCTCTTGATGTCCCGGGAGCTCTCATCGAGCTCCATGGCGGCCAGGTAAAGGATGCGCGCCTTTTCGAAATCCCCTACATGCTCGTATGCGATCGCGAGGTTGTTGACCGCCTGAGCGTTATTTGGCTCGTCCTTGACCACCTTCTCCCAGCGGAAGATGGCTTCGTTCCACAACCCGAATTTTGCCGCATCTCTGCCGAACTGGAGCTCCGCTCCCAGGATTTTGCGGTCGAGGGCCTTGGCGGATTTTTTGTCGGACCCGAAGCCGGTCATGGTCAAAGCCAAGACTACCCAAATGGGAACCAGGTATTTCGAGTGCATCTCAGACTCCTCTATATCGCTGTTACTTGGAAATTTTATGCCAAATTCACCCTTGCAGGGCAACCATCCCAGAATCCCGCCCGTGAAATTGATAAAAACCAGCCCTGGCCAAGCGCTATCTTACTTTAGCATGAATCGGGGAGCGGCGCGCGGGGTGGCGATTGTAATCAAAACACTCATGCCAATGTCCACTAAAAGAAACAATTGCAAAGGCTAAATTTCTTCCGGGCGTGACAAATCCATGCTCTTCTTCCCAAACCGCGCCTCTCCCCGCGAGGGTTCTTCTTGGGGAGAGCGGTCTCGCTTATGGTCTCTGGGCGCGTCGCCTTGACGATTTTCCCATTCCTGGATATGTTGATCCCCATGAACCGCCAAAACCAACCATTGCGGGACGCGCTGCTGAGGGTCTTAATTAAGGGCGAGGGCGTCATCGCATTTCAGCGCCGCTTTCAGAGGCTGCGGGCGGAGTTGCCCGATTTGGGCGTCGAGCATGCGCTGGAGCGCTTGCTGAAGCCGGGGGCGGCGGCCGTGGGCGATGCGGAGGTGTCGCTTGCGGGAGACATTCGCGTCACTACCCTGCTGGACGATGATTTTCCCCTCATGCTGCGCCATATTGCCGATCCTCCCCTGGCGCTGTTCTACACGGGTTCGCTGGCAACCTTGCACCGGCCGGCGATCAGCCTGGTGGGTTCGCGAGCCTGTACGACCTACGGTCTGCAGACGACCACCGCCCTAGCCGGGTCCCTGGCGCGCCTGGGTTTTGTCATCGTTTCGGGGCTCGCGTTGGGAATCGACGCGCGAGCCCACGGCGCCTGTCTGGAGGCGGGTGGGCGAACCGCGGCCGTGCTGGGTTCCGGCGTTGACCGAATCTACCCCCGCGAGCATCAAGCGCTGGCGCATCGCATCGAGGCCGCGGAGGGCGTCATCCTTAGCGAGTTCCCACCGGGCAGCGCGCCCAAACCCTTTCATTTCCCCATTCGAAATCGGCTCATCAGCGGGTTGAGCCACGCCACCATCGTGGTTGAGGCCAAGGAACGATCGGGTTCGCTGATCACGGCGCGCCACTGTCTGGACCAGGGGCGCGAGTTGTTTGCCGTGCCGGGATCCATTCACCGCGCCACTTCACTGGGGGCCAACCGGCTCATCAGCCGGGGCGAGGCGCGCCTCCTTCTTTCCGTGGACGAGGTGTTGGCGCAATTGCGGCCCCTGCTTGGTTTGGCGGCCGAGCATCAGAGTCTTCTCAATGCCCGAATTCGCGACCCCGTCGCCATGAAAATCTACGAGAGGCTTGACGCCTTCGAACCCATGCCCTTAGATATATTGGTGGCTGAATTGGGGCTGGACGCGGGTACGGTTCTCGCCAAACTCGTCGAGTTGGAAAGCTTGAATCTGGTAGAGGGCAAGCCGGGCCAACACTACCTTCGCAACCCGCTCCATCCGGCTCTGTAAATTTTAGGGGAGGACTCCCGAAGACGAGAGCCCGGAGACCTGGATTGGGTGGGAAAGATGTTTCCATTTGCGCCTGGTTGAGGAAGTGTGCTTCGAAAAAAGTAATTGCCAGAATTCATGGCCGGCCTGTATGTTGTTATCGAGCCTGGGACGGTCCCAAGTTCCAGGGTTCATGTTTTTCATCGTCCGCGGATTCAGCTCGATGAGGGAATAACTTTCATTGACGGTGTTGTTATCCGCCAGGCATACGGCGGTTCCGACAGGGCGACGCCCCGCCGCGACACTTCCAAGAGGTCCACCGCACCGCGCTTGCGGTCGGCCGGATCGGCCGCCGGTTGAATGCGCCTTGCAGGCAAATTGAATGGATCTGGATCGTG
>JBGTRP010000936.1:0-2950 GCA_041940685.1 Acanthopleuribacteraceae bacterium | reverse complement strand
GACCCCGACCTGGTGGCCGAAGCCCATGTGGCCATGGCCAACACCCTGTTCTGGCTGGGCGACCGGTCAGAAGACCAGGCGGCGACCTGGGCCACGGCCGGCTCCAACTCGACCACATCGACGGCGCGCATTCCCGGCGCCAAGGCCAACCAACCGGCGGTGCTGCCCGTGCCCAATCCAATCACCAGCGCCCGCTCAGGCCGTGGGTGGATCATAGCGCCAATCAGGCCGCCCATCACCTGGGTATGGGCGTCGGTCAGGCTGTTGCCGTCGGTGCGGCCGTTGACGATGAACTTGAAACCCTCCGCGTCGGAGATTCCGATGTTACTCTCGATTCCATCCTTCTCCCACACTACCTGGCGGCGGTGAATGCGCAGCCATTCCTCGACCTCGTTGGGATTCCGGGTACTGGTGAGATCCGAACGGCCCGCGCCGATGCCCGAGAGCCTCCAGGCCGCGGTTGGGCCTGGAGCCCAACAAAATAGGAGCGCGCCGATGGCAAGCGCCAGAGCCGTGATACTGAGAGGAAGGTTCTTGCTTCGCTCCCGCGCCAGGAGCAGCCCGGCCAAGGCGAGAAATGCCAGAAGCGCTACCGCCACCCGCCAGGTTCCTGTCGCCGATAGTAAGATCATGAGGCCGAAACCTCCGGCAAGGGCTCCGGCAATGGCGCCTCCGGAGTTGAACACATAGACCAGCCCCACCTCGCCGCCCAAGCATCCAACCCAGGACCAATTGAGCGAAGCTATGGCTGTTTCCGTGAAGGACCGATGCCCAAATCGCGATTTTGTCGCCCAAGGCCAGCGGAAGCCCTACCAGGACGCCTTCCAATGCGCAGGTAAGCGAGAAGGCAGGCAGGGAAGGGGGGCGGTCGCGGCGCCAAAGCGGATAAATCGCGCCACCGAGGCCGATTCCCAACAGCGCGGCGCACAGGATCAGGCTAATGGTATAGGTGCTGCCTCCGAGAATGGGGGCCAGGATTCGGTACCACACCATTTCCTGAAGCAGGAAAACGAATCCCACGACACTTGCGCTCAGTAAAATAAAAAAACGCGGCTCAACCAGGCCTCCTTGTCCGACCAAACCCGCACTGGTTTGGCCTCCGTCGCTCTCACCCGTGGCAAGCGTCAAACGGGGAAAACGCCTGCCTCTGGAAAGAGCGATAGCCGATGCCGCGAGTATCAGGTTGAACATACCCGCCAGGAAAACCGTGTTGCGAACGCCCAAATGCTCATGCAGGTAAAAAGCCGCAAGAATCCCTCCCGCGAAGGCGCCCAGCGTGTTGGCGCCATAGAGCCAGCCCACCCCGCGCCGACTGATGTCGCCGGTGTTTGTAACCGCATCGACGGCCGCGGGCAAGGTGCCGCCCATCAAAAAGGTGGGAACCCCGATCACGAGTATTGAGAGTGGCAGGCGAACCGATGCGGCGCCAAGTAGGCCCAACTCGGCAGTGCCCCCAAGGCTGATGTAAGCCCATTTGGCCAAGGCCATGAACATGGGGGAAAGCAAGGCAAAAACGCCGATTCCCAGCTCCAGCATGCCGTAGTAGCGCAGTGGTCTGGAGCGTTGATCCGCCCTGGGACCCAACACCAGGCTGCCCAGACCCAGGCCGCCCATGAAGATGGCCATGACCGCCGCGGAAGCCATGGTCGAGGTGCCGAAGAAATAGCGAAACTGGCGAAACCAGCAAACCTGGTAGATTAAGGCGCAGCAGCCGGAACCGAACAGGAGCAACATGCAAATCAGGGTACGCCCTCTCGCGGATGCGGTTGGTGGGCCAGAGCCCTTCGAGGGCGCCGCCGTGGTTCTCTTCGGCAATTTACACCTCAGTTGGAGCGGGTCTTCAATTTTTGTGAAATTTCAGGGGGGATTTCGATTCCCAATTCCCGCGCCGCCTCAAAATGGCTGGTCGCCTCCTCCCATTGCCGCTGCTGAAGCGCGAGCCCGCCCAGCATAAAATGAGCTGGGCCGTGTTTGGGGTTGAGGCTCAGGGCCTTCTGCAACGCCAGGCGCGCGTCGCTGGTGGAGCCCGCGCGGGCCAGTGTCCGCCCCAGGTGAAAGAAGCCCTGGGCAAAGGTCGGGTTCAAGCGCAGGCATTCGCGGTAACTCGCCACGGCTTTTTGGAATTGACCCTGACTTTCCAAAAAGCTTGCCAACTCGAAGTGGGCCCTGAAATCACCCGCCTGGAGCTTGGCGACCCTGGCCAGCGATACCGCGGCCTCGGCCGTATTGCCCAAGGCCTGGTGGGCGAGCGCCATATTGCGATGGGCGTCCGCGAAGCCGGGGTCCAGCTCGGCGGCCTTGGTGAAGGCCTTGATGGCCTCGTCGTGGTTGAAGGCGTAGGTCCAGTTGAGGCCTTGGTCGAAGTAGCGCTGGGCCTCGGGCGAGCTCGTCGTGATCTCGCGGCGGTGCGGCCCCATCCCCTCGAAGAGCTGCGCGGAGGCGGAGGCCTCGCGCCACTTCTCCGCCGGCGAGAACGTCGCGCAGCCCGCGGCGACGGCGAGGGCGACGAGGAGGGCGAACGACGAGCGGTGCTTGGACATGACTCTCTCCTGATCCCGGTGAGACGCCGGCCCCGATGGACTCCGCCGGCGAGCGGAGAGGTTACCCGATGGCGGGCGGGAGGTGCGCCGCGGCGACCCGCGGACGATCGACGCTGTCGCGGGATCGCGACCCGCCGGGACGCCGAATACAATCCCGGCTCCCCGTCGAGGTGCCCTTGAGCGAGCACGATCCCTCCGCCCCGCGCGCGCCGAGCTCGGTCGCGTTCGAGATCCGCTTCGCCGGCAAGGAGCCCGCCCTGCTCGCCCGCGTCGTCAACCGGATCGTGGCCGACCTGATCAACGCGAACGTCGAGTACCGCAGCCGGCAGGCGCGCATCACGACGCAGTTCATGCAGCGCGAGTTCGACCGCGCCGACGCCGCGCTCCGCGAGCACGAACGCAAGCTCGCA
>JBGTRP010000935.1:0-2956 GCA_041940685.1 Acanthopleuribacteraceae bacterium | reverse complement strand
ACCTCACCGAGGAACAGGGCGCCATTTACCAAGCCTACATGCAGAAGCAACTCGATGAAATTGAAAATGCCGATGGCCTGCAACGCAATCAATTGGTGCTCACCACCTTGATGAAGCTCAAGCAAATCTGCAATCACCCGCTTCAGTTTCTCAACGACGGTTCCCAGGTGCCCAATCGTTCCGGCAAGCTGATGCGCCTGACCGAGATGTTGGAAGAAGCCCTGGAAGAGGGTGACAGCTCCATTATTTTCACCCAATTCTCGCAAATGGGCACGATCCTGCAAAATTATCTCAGTGACTATTTCAACCAAGATGTGTTATTTATGCATGGCGGCGTCAACCAACAGAAGCGGCAAGAAATGGTGGATCGTTTTCAAGCGGCAAAACGGCCCAACATTTTCGTGTTAACGGTAAAGACCGGGGGCACCGGACTCAACCTCACCGCCGCCACGCATGTGTTTCACTACGATCGGTGGTGGAACCCGGCCGTGGAGAATCAGGCGACAGATCGCGCCTTTCGCATCGGCCAAAAGCGCAATGTCCAGGTCCACAAGTTGATCGCGATCGGAACTCTTGAAGACCGTATTGATATGATGATCGAAAAGAAGAAAGAGCTTGCCGAACATGTGGTGGGCTCCGATGAGGCCTGGTTGACCCAGCTCTCCACGGATGCCCTGCGCGATATTTTGACGCTCTCCATGAACGAGGGTTGAGCAACATGACCAAACGCACTCCGCCCAAGAAAATGATGGTCAAACCCAAACAGAAGAGTACGCCGGTCATTTCTTTGACCGGAAAGCCGCCGCAGGCCAAGCGGGCCTGGTGGTCGCGTCGTTTCATCGAGGTGCTGGAATCGTTCAAGATGGGGAGTCGCCTGGCCAGAGGGCGGGCGTACGCCGAGGAAGCCAAGGTGCTCAAGCTGAGCATTTCCACCGGAATCGTCACCGCCACGGTGCAGGGTAGCCGCAAGGCGCATTACAAAATCTCCATTCGCCTGGAGCCGCTTTCCGACGCGGCCTGGAAACAGGTGATGCAGAATTTGACCAAAAAGGCGATCTACGCGGTGGAATTATTACAGGACAAGATGCCCGACGATATTGAAGAGGTCTTCGCCGCGGCCCGGGTTAGCCTTTTCCCCTCGCGGCTGGAGGAACTGGAGAGCAGTTGTGACTGCCCGGATTGGTCCAATCCCTGTAAACACATCGCGGCCACCTATTACATCCTCGCCCAGCATTTCGACCTGGACCCCTTCCTCGTGTTCGTGTGGCGCGGTCGCCTAAAAACCCAAATCCTGGAGTACCTACGCTCCTACTGGAAGCAGGGCAAACCCAAGAGCCAAACTTTCGAAACCCTGCCGGTCACCAAAATTTCAGCCGAGGAATACGAGCATTACTGGTACGGCAACCAGGATGCCGAGGTGTTGACGCCACTGGACCCTTTCAGCAAGGCGGTGCCCGATTCCGCGGTGCGCAAATTGGGGCCCGCCCCGGTTCAACTCGACGACAAGGACCTGAGCCAAATCCTGGCCGAGTCCTACCTGCTCACCAGCAAGGCGGTGCGCTCCTGGGTCCTGTTCAAGACCGATAAACCCCGATTGGTCCTGGAAGGGTAGCGGTTCGGGCGGCTCCGGTTCCTTCCGCCATCCTCGATTGATGGCCTGGCCCCAAACCGCCAATCTTTGATGGCCTGCCCCCAATCAACACGCTGCGGCTCCCTCTGATGGCCTGGCCCCGAACGGGAATCTTTTGATGGCCTGGCCCCAAATGGGGGGAGGTCTTTCCGGGGTTGTAAAATCAAGGTGAATTGGTTTTTTGAGGCCCTTTCAAATGGTTTGGATTCAGCCTGGAAGGCGGGTTTGGGACTGTTGCCGATCTCTTTTACAAAATCGCTGCAGCTATGCTAAGCTTGGTCCATCGTGGGGTACAGATTCGGGTTGGTAATGCCATATGGACGGTCATTTTTATTTCGCCATGGCCGCGAATCTTGGCTCGGCTTCCGCTTGCCCATACCGACTACATTCGGTTGAGGGCCGCGAAGACGGCGTCGATTTGCAACACCCATTGCCCAACATTCCTGAAGGAGCTTTTTATGGAAGGACTAGAGCCTATTTTTCGTTGGTTACACATCTTTGCCGGTGTTCTATGGATCGGCCTCCTCTACTTTTTCAATTGGGTCAATTCCGCCTTTGCGCCTACCCTGGACGGGGATTGTAAGAAGAAAGTCGTACCCGAGTTGCTGCCTCGAACCCTGTTTTGGTTTCGTTGGGGCGCGGCCTGGACCTGGATCACGGGCGTCATTCTCTTAATGCTGGTTTTCTATCATGGAAAAGTGGTATTCGAAGATCCCTCCGGCGGTCTTGACGGCAATCCCTGGACCGCGGGATCCATCGTTATGATTTTGGTTACCTTCCTGGCGGTTTTTGTCTACGACCTGCTCTTCAAACAGGTGAAAAACGCCAAGGCCGCGGTCGTGATCGGCTTTGTCATCATCGCCATCGTGCTTTACCTGATGGCCAACTGGGGCGGTTTTGGCTACCGCGGCTACATGATCCACATCGCTGCCCTGTTCGGCACCATCATGGCTTTCAATGTCTGGTTCCGCATTTGGCCCGCCCAGCAGAAGATCATCACCGCTATCAAGGCCGGCGAGGCGCCCGATGGCGCGCTTGTCGCCCTGGCGGGTGGGCGTTCCAAGCACAACACCTACCTTTCCCTGCCACTGTTCTGGGGCATGATCAACTCCCATACCAGCTTTTTCGCGGGTGGGAATTGGGGCATTCCTGCGGATTATGCCTGGGCCACCATGCTGGTCGTCATTCTTATCGGCTGGCATATCGTGTGGCAGTGTTACCGCAAGGCGCCCAAGGTCAAGGGCTTCTAAACTCCATTTCTAGAGGCTCCGGGCCGGGAATATCCCGGCCCGGGTCTTTCACCTCCCGTTGAATCACATTTCCCGT
>JBGTRP010000934.1:0-2956 GCA_041940685.1 Acanthopleuribacteraceae bacterium | reverse complement strand
CTCATGACATAGGAATGAGCGGAGGCCCTCATGACACGCTCCACACAATTGCGGGCCCGCCTTTCCGCCACCAACTCCACCAAGCCGGCTCTTTCCAACTCGCGCAGGTGGTAGTTCACCCGTTGCCGGGTGAGTTTGAGGGACTTGGCCAAGCCGGTCGCCGAATTTGGTTGGCGCAAGAGCTGCAAAATCTTCCGCCGGTTGGCTTGCAGCAAGACCGCGGCCTGTTCTCGCTCTCGAATGACTTGGACGGCGGGTGGCGGCCTGAGTGGCAAGGGAGAACCTCCGGGGCGAGCTGCTCAAGACCATTGTATTTTAGAAAAATAATTTTTTCAATAAAAAATTTATTTCCCTTATTGCGAACAGCCTCGGCTGGGCCCATGGAGATCTGAGGGCCGGAGAAATGCTACAGGGAGGCGACTCCCTTCCGCTCCGGAAAAGGTGCGTTCGCCTCGGCCCTGTCCGCAAACCCACGGAAGCGCCTTTCATCGGTAAGTGGAAATTCTTAGAAACGGAAGTTGAGCCGACCGTAATAGTAGCCGCCGTTGAAGCCGAAGGGCGCAGTACGGCGCGGGTAGGGGAAGATTCCGTTAAAGGAGTTGTTCGGAATGTTTTCGTCGGGGTAGACGTCAAAGATGTTGTTGCCGCCGATGGAAGCCGAAAAGTCCCGGGTGAATCTGTAGGTGACATCCAAATCCGTAAGCCACTTGGCGCCATGGACCTGGTCATTGTCCGGGTTGGAATTGCTTTCCACCGTTTTGACATTTCCAAAGTAGTTAAAGCGAAGCGTGCAACTCATTCCTCCCCGGACATAGTTGGCGCCCAGGTTGGCGGATTGGCGCGGTTGGGCGCGTTCGATGCGTTCCCGCTCGATGCGGTCGAATAGGGTCTGCTCCAGACCGGCCAGCACCGGAGGCGTGGCTACCTGGCCGGCCACCTCGGTTTCATTGAGGCTGAGCGCGCCCGTGAAACGCAGGCGCGCATCGCTCCAATCGTGAACATAGGCCGCCACCAGGTCGGCGCCCGTGGTTTTGGTGTCGATGGCGTTGGAGAAAAACTGCGCCGCGTTCACATTCAAGGGCTCCAAAACGGAGCGGATCACGCCGTTCGGGTCGGCCTCCGACTGGAAACGGCCGGAGATGACAATGCGGTCGTCGATATCGATTTGGAAGACATCCAGTGTGATTTGCAGTTTTTCATGTGGCCTTGCGGTCAGGCCGGCGCTCAGGTTAAGCGAGGTTTCCTCCACCAGTTTGGGTACGCCGAAGCCGCGCGCCACCGCGGAATCATTGCGGAAGGTGCCCACCTCGAAGGGCTCCAACTCACCCGTGTTCGAGTCGGCCACGAATTGGGTGCTGGTGTTGTTGAAAAAGCTTTGATGGAGGGAGGGCGCGCGGAAGCCGGTGCTCGCGGATGCGCGCAAGGCCAGCTTTTCGTTGACCGCGTAACGCAGCGCGAACTTGCCGCTGGTATGGTTGCCGAAATCGCTGTAATCCTCGAACCGGGCGGCCAGGCTCAGATCCAGTGATTCGCCGAATGTCGTGTCGAGCTCGCCGTAGGCCGCCAGGTTGCGGCGATCCTCGTCCACCTCGTTTTCCGGGCGAAACCCCGGAAAAACCTGAATGCCGGGCGCGGCCGCGCCGCCAAATTGGTTGGGAACGCCGCCGTCCACGTAGGAGGCGCGTTCGCCGGCTTCGATTTCATAGGCGTCCTCGCGGAACTCCACGCCAAGGGCCAGGTTGATGGGTGCGCCCGAAGGCCGGTCTCGGGCGCCGTAGAGATCCACACTGAGGGTGGTTTGGTTGAAGTTGAGGGCGCCAGCGTATGCCGAGGTGGGACTCGCCGCGCCCAGGGAAACGTTGATGGAGTTCTCGATGTTGAAATCGAAGCTGTTTCCGCCATGAGTAAGGCTGGCGTCCAGGGCCCAAACTCCAAAAACGGTTTTGTAGCCGAATGCGATCGACCCGTCTTCCACCTCCGTTTGGATGAGCGGCAGAAAGCCGTCCGGATGGATTTCCGGCACATTGCGGGCATCCAGGGCGCGGCGGTAAAACCCGCCGGACTCGCCGTCGCGCGAGGAAAAGCCGCCGAAGAAATAAAACTCCGAAGATTCGTTGACGGGAATCGAGGAATTGAGGAAGAGGTAGCCGTTTTCCGAATCCGCATCGCCGTAGCGGTGGTTGAGGCGGTTGAAACCGGCCTCTCTCGGGTCGGGAGAACCGTCGGGCAACATGAGGTAATTTTGGCGGGGGTCAAGTCCCGCGCGGTTGGTGGCGCCCCGGTCGCGGTACTCCAGGGTGAGATTCACATAACCGCGGTCTCCGATTTGCCAAGCGTGGTTGGCGCTGGCTTGTAGCGTCTCACCGTCACCCTCGTAATGCTGGCCCGCGTTGAGGCGAAGATCCGTGCCCTCCGTATTGCCCTTCAACACGATATTGATCACGCCCGCGATGGCGTCGGAGCCGTATTGCGCGGAGGCGCCGTCTCGCAGCACCTCGATACGCTGAATCGCGCTGGGCGGGATCGCGTTTAGGTCTACGCCCGCGGTCCCGCGCCCCACCGAGCCGTTCACATGGACCAGTGCGCTGTTGTGGCGGCGTTTCCCATTGACCAATACCAGGGTTTGGTCCGGTCCCAGGCCGCGCAGGGTTGAGGGCCGCACGATGTCGGTGCCGTCGCTGATCGTGGAGGTGGAGTGGTTGAAGGATGGCGCAAGGAATTGCAAGGCCCTGCTGGTCTCCGCGAATCCGGACCGCGCCATCTCCTCCGCGGGAAGTACATCCACGGGGGCGGGGGACTCGATAGCGGATCGGGGTTGCCGTGATCCAACGACCACCATCTCCTCGCCGAGGCGAACCTCGGAAGGCGTCAACAAAAAATTGCGAAGGGTCGTCTTTCCGCTTTCCAATTGGACGTTTTCCCCGCGAGGTTCGTAGCCCCTCGCAAAGACATTGAT
>JBGTRP010000933.1:0-2960 GCA_041940685.1 Acanthopleuribacteraceae bacterium | reverse complement strand
TGCCATCCGGCCCGATCAGGAATCCCAGGATGGCGTCGCCTCCCGAACTGATCCCGCCACAGGCATAGAGTTTCTTGCCGTCATGGGTGATGCGCGGCCCCAGGGGAGAAGTGCTGCCGGTAAAGATGGTGTCGATGAGGGTCAACATGCCGTCGGGTTCAATTTCAAAAGCAGTGATGCTGTTGCTGGAGAAGGAGCTTTGCACGTAAAGGTAAGGGTCCAGTGGATGGATGCGAACCGTCGTGCTGAAATCGCCGCTGAACTCGGCATCCACCAGGGTCAGCGAGGGCGCGCGCGTGTCAGGATCGAAATCATAGACCTGAATCTCATTGGGGAGCCCAACCAGTGTTTTGGTAACGGCGAGATAGCGATCGTCGATCCAACTGACGGAGAATGGGCTGTCCGGGACGCTGAAAGTCGCAAAAATGCTCAGACTCGCGTCCCCGGCAACTTCCAAAATGGTCAATTGCTCCACCGTGTTGCTGCCGGTGGCATGGCCGACCGCCAGATAGCGGCCATTGGGTGTGAGCGAGATGGCGTGGGCGTTGGTGCCGGGAACGGGATCGGAGATGCTGCCCGTGCTGCCGATGATCCGTTTTTGCACGAAGCTGGGGCTGCCGTCGGCTAAGACCAAATAGGAGGTAACCGAACCCTCCAGGTTTCCGTCGTTGGCCACGAACACGGCCGATTCGGTGGATTGCGCCAGCAGAATGGTGGTGATCCAAATCAAAGTTGCAAACCCGGAAAGGATTGGCAGGGCGCCCCGCGTTGCGGATGTGGCCCTCCATTTCTTCATCCAAGACTCCTTTGGGATGCCCATCTCGCGATCGATTGGTTCCAATCAGCCATCGGGAAAAGCATCCAATCGAGAGGCCCTAGTGTCGGTGAGGGCCGTGAGTATCCCCGCGCGGAATCGCCCTCCGCCTGGAAACAATAAACTAAAGTTCATGGAATTATATCGCGAATGACCGGACCAGCCTAACCGGTCCACCCGGGGAGCGCGGGAAGCCCAGAATCTCATCTTGGGCTAAGGCTGAGAGCTCGGGTTTTGGTTTGGCGGTCGGCCCCTCCCAAATCTATCGCGAGGTCATGCTGCCGCGCCGTTTGTGCTTCCCCCGTCCGCGGCGACCCCGTCGGCGGCGGCGAGCCCCGCTCTTGCCATGGGGCGGGCGTGTTTCCTGACCCTTTTTGGCTTTGCGGAAACGCCGCGCGATCAGCCGGTTCAAAGCGGGTTCCAGGTCCTTTTCCTCGCGTGATACATGGGCTTCCAACAGTTTTTGGACTTCGCGATTCAGGCTGGAAGACGGGGGCGGTTCCTCTTTTTCGTGGCGCAGGTGGCCCAACCACCGCAGGGCGTTCCAAACGGGTTCCCGGAAAGGCATGCCGAGGGGGTGGATAAAGCGGTCGAAACCCTCGCTGATCTCTTTTGCATCCAGAGTCAGATCCGCCTCGCCCGAGGCCAGGTACAACTGGAGCCAGAGATGGGTGTGCGAGGGTTTGGCAAAGCTACCGCGCGTGTACTGAATGGGCGCTTTCTCGCGGATAAAGCGAAAAAAACGCGCGCCCTTGACCGCAACCAGTCGGTCGCCCCGCGGCCAAAGCGCGGCCAACAGGCCATGATCGCGGCAGAAATCCAGGAGCGGCTCCACAGCCTCATCCAACAACACCCGTGTCATTTCCTCGTATTTGCGGCCCGCGCCGACCTCTTCGATGCGGACGGCCTGACGGCGCAGCGCCGATGCGACCGGGCCCCTCAATTGGAAGCCCTGTTTGACCGCGAGCTTGGCGGCCCTCAGCATGCGGATGGGGTCCTCCTCGAAGGCCATATCCGGGTCCTTGATGGAAACCACCTCTCCTTTCTCAAGATGCGCGAGCGCGCCCAGGGGGTCTAGGACGCGAAAGTCATTGAGGTCGTAGTAAATGGCGTTTACCGTGAAATCCCGCTCCTTGGCGTCCGCGAGAATCATGGCGTTGGTGGGCAGGTCCTTTTCTGTTTTGAGCGAGGATACCTCTACCAGGTCATTGCCGAAGTAAATATGAACGATGGGGAACCGCTTTCCAATGGTTTTGCTGTTGCGGAAAAGCGCCAGGATCTGCTCAATGGTGGCGTCGGTGACCACGTCAAAATCCCGTGGGTTCCGGCCGCGCAGCAAATCCCGTGGGGCGCCGCCCACCAAAAAGGCCAGGAACCGCTTCGATCGCAAACGGTAGAGAACCTTGAGGGCCGGTTGGGAAATATTTTTTCGCGAGATCGAGTGCTGACCGCGCTGCAGGATCTTTATGTCGCTCAAGGGTAAGGGGGCTCCTCGAAACACTGGGTTTGGGGAGGGAAAAGGTAGGCCAATTCAATCCAATCAAAAAAAGCTTGAAATAAACACACCAGGTGAGCGCATTGTAGCAGCAAACGCCGAATCCTTGCCATGCCGTTCCCGGGGATTCCCCCGGCCGCGTCGCTTTTGTGAGGAATTCTTCCCGTGACGCGGCCCTGCCTGGGCCAGGGCCTTTTTGGTAAAATGAAACTCAAATCGTGAAATCCGCGTTTTTAAAACCAACCGAAGACTTTGCCGGCAAGCCGACGTCCCGGCTTGATCTGGAGAAGGTGATGAACCGAGAGAACAGTCTGCTGAAAGGGGATCAGTACCACGCCTGTAAGCTTTGGGAGATCGGGACCGAGCAACTGATGGCGGGCCAGGTGGAACTGGCGCTGGAGACCATAAACGAGAGCCTTCGCGTGTTTCCCACGGCGGAGGGATACACCTATCGCGGCTGGGCAATTTCATTCCAGGGCAAATACGGCGAAGCCATCAACGATTGCATGCGCGCCATCAAGCTGGACGCGGATTTCGGCAATCCCTACAACGACATCGGGGTTTATCTGATCGACCTGGGGCGGGTCGACGAGGCGATCCCTTGGCTCGAGCAGGCGACGCGAGCCAAACGCTACTGCTGCTATCAGCATC
>JBGTRP010000932.1:0-2970 GCA_041940685.1 Acanthopleuribacteraceae bacterium | reverse complement strand
CAGCGCCATAAGCCTTCGGGTCAAGGATGCCCCCTTCGTTGGAACCGCCCTCTCTGTTCTTTCTTCCAATACTTGACAACTAGCTTGACAAACACCGCCCTCGATTTCTCGAGGAACCCCGCAGATCTCTATGGGTAAGCTCAACTTGATTTGAAAACGATCCCGTCGCCAATACACCCATGCCTCCGACGGATTTCGGTCTTTGTCGCTAGAGGCCGACTTAACCGGCATGCATGCCTTACGGCGCTTCACTTTCGTTCGATACCGTTTTCCACCTATGGCTTCCTTCAGACCCTTGGTCGCCCAAACGCCCTTGCCTCCTCGGTGTCGGGTTCCCTCCGTCAGGGCCCCGGGATAGGACTTTCACCTCCAATCATCATGAACCGAAATTCATAGTTGAGCATGCCATACACACCTCCGCCCCCTCAGCGCAAGAGCCCACCGTCTCCCCTCAACTCGTAACAGTTCGTGTCATCCAACCTCGTAACACTTCATGTCATTTGACAAGGTCCGCTCCGGACGCGCCCTTTGTCTCGATCAGGAGCGTAGGCAGCAGCTTTTCCATATCCAGGCCGGACTCCAGCTGGTATCGCTGCATGTGATGTCTCAGGATAGCAAGTCGGCCTTCTCGGTTTGGGAGCCCCATGCGGACTACGCGGTCGAAACGGCCAGGCCGTTGCAGCGCTGGGTCGATGGCATCGGCGCGGTTGGTCGTGGCCAGAACGAAGATCCGCTTCCGGACCTCAAGGCCATCCAGCAACGTGAGCAATTGGGCGACCAGGGTCTGCTGGTATTGTGATTCCTCCCGGTTGCGATTGCCGGCGATGCTGTCCAACTCGTCGAAGAGGATCACCGATGGCGCATTTTGGACAGTTGTAGCTCTATTGGCAAGTTGTTCAATATGGACAAGTGCTTCTTCTCTTAGATCGATCAGTCAATGGTTTTAATGGCTATCCTACATGGTTTTTATCGATGTGTGGGCGATTGACTATCATTTAGTTTTGGTGCCAACCTACCTGAAATTGAAAACTGCTGCTTATCCACCATCACAGTTTAACCATTACAATATGCAAGCCACGTACCCTTTCCTTTCTTGAGTTTTTGCTAAACATTACTATTCTCATGAGTGTCATCAATGCCGTCCTTACGAGGGCAATTTGGTCCCTTTATCGGGTCAAGTGAATACTTTTGGTGAGAGGAAATTATGATGGAAAAGGCATTGATGGGAGTGTTGATCGGTTATTTTTTGTTTGTGCCGGTTAATGCTCAGGAAAAAGACTACCTTGCATATGCGGTTACCGAAGTAGGTGAATTCCCGCTTCCAGAGAATCTTGACAATCTTGCCCTAACCGTGGCCAAGCACCTGGTTCAATTCAGGTGGGGAGACTATACTGGTTCTCGTGCCCGGATTACGGTACTGCCCGTTGAAAACACCAGTTCCGTTGCCTCCTATAAGCTGAAATTAGACGCTCCGGATGGCAATTACGAATTTTCGGCGGAAAGTTCAGGCCAATTTGTACCCATACAAGGTATCGAGTCGATTGTTACCGATACTCTTTTTCAGACTGGCCGATTTACCGTTCTCGAGCGAGAAAATTTGGAAGAACAATTCAAGGAACAAGACCTTGGCATTAGTGACAGGGTGAGCAAACCCTCGGCAGCCAAGCGGGGAAAGACCCTTGGAGCCGAGGTTAACATCAAATTGAAAATAACCAACTACGAGCCTGATTTTAGCGGTAAGAGCTTTGGTGGAGGGGGGCTGAGTGAAGGTCTCCTTGGTGGTGTCAGTGTTGGAAAGAAAAACTCAAGAGTGGTCATCGTCTTCCAAATGATCGATGCTGAAACCAGTGAAATCATTTTCTCCAAGAAAGTCCAAGCTATTGTGGGAAAAATGGGCTTTGGACTAGGGGGCCTTTCGGGCCAGGGAGGTGCCTTTTTTACCAGTTATGCCAAAACCCCGATAGGTCAAGCGGTAATCGCGGCTATTAACGTGGGAACATACGAATTGGTTAAACAAATTGGCAGCAGACCATCATCTGGTGTTGTGATCGATGTTGACGAACTTATCGCACTCAATATTGGTGCGAATAAAAAGCTACAAATCGGAGATAAACTAACGGCGAGGTCTAAGGGCAAGGAACTAATTGATCCAGAAACTGGACTTTCATTGGGAACTCGTAGCAGGGCGGTTGGCCTCATTGAGATCATCGAAGTTCAAGAGAAGTTTAGCTTCGCTAAACCGATTGGCTTTGAACCGTCTCGATTAAAAAAGGGGGACACAGTGACGGCAGTGAAAACCTCATCCAGCCCACGATATGCCGATGGTTGGACAGGTCCAAAGGCCAAGAAGCTAAAGCGTAAAAAGGAGCGTAACAAAAAGAAATACGGTGGGTAGTACTAAAGCATCAATCCCTCTGGAAAACTCGATAAGTATCTAGATCAATGACAAAATAAATCCAGGGCCCCATCCAGCTATCCCGTGTGTAGGTATCTCTTTCGATATCGTACTTTCGCCGTCTTGGCTTTTGCTATAATATGGAGCGGCAATACCAATCTCCTTGGGAGCTCATGGGTTTGGATGGGGCTAATTTTGAAACTATTTTCAATAAGCATAAGACTTCCCTCATTTCCTTTTTCGAAAAACGCGGTTGTGGCATGGAGAGCGAGGATTTAGTACAACAGACCTTCATCAATGCGTTTAACAACCTAAAATCTTTTCGCGGCGAGACGGGCTTGCGGGAATGGTTACTTGTGATCGCACGGAATGTCTGGAAAAACAACATCCGCTATCGCACTACTAAAAAGGCCGATGTTCGCAAGGTAATTTCCCTGGATGTCTCCGATATGGAATGGTCTTTTCCGGAATCGGGGGAGAATCCCTTGGAAGACCTGCTTCAAAAAGAACGATTAGACCGGTTACAGAGTGAGATATTACGGGTATTGACAGACTTGCCACCGCAGATGCGGCAG